>NYZG01000127.1 GCA_002687025.1 Candidatus Poribacteria bacterium | reverse complement strand
GAAGAGCGACGTGTAGCGTTCGAGCTTCTCCCCGTGGATGAGACCTGGGAAGATCAGGAATCCCTCGTCCTCGAACTGCTCGACTTCCGCCTTGGTGAGCATGTGGCCCTCTGCTGCGGGTTCAGCGCCGCGGCGCCAGGTCGTGCGGCCTCTTCGACACGCGGATTATGGGACCGCGAGCAGACGGCCACAACCCGCCTCACGTTGCTCAGCGCGCCCTGTCGCGCCGCGTGTAGTATCACCGAGAGGCGCCATGATCCCGTAGAAGCGTGGCGACCTCCTCCGAGTTAGCGGGCAGGTCGGCCGCGTAGCGGGGATAGTCCGCGTTCGGCGCCTCTGCCCAACGCAGTGGCTTCGCCCAGTCTCCCTGCGCCGCGTTGACGTCCGCTCCCTCGCGCAGAAGGAAGGCGACCATCTCCGTCTTCCCCTTACGCGCCGCCCACGCGAGCGCCGTACCGCCCTCGTCATACTCGACCGCGTCGATGTTCGCGCCACATTCCAACAGCGCGGATGCAGCGTCGAGTTTGCCGTCGGTCGCCGCGGTGTGCAGATGCGTCTTACCGAGCCAGTCCGTGCCATTGGCGTTGAATCCGTGCTCGACGAGGAGGCGGATCGCTTCACGGACACGCGGGTCACCGCTGCGCAGTACGCCGCTCGCGAATTGGTCGACACGCTCGGGGTACGACGTGACTATCTGCTGGAATAGGTCGAAATCCCCGCAGTCCCATAGTCTTGGCGCGAGACCGGTGGTTCCAATGGCCTTCGAGGCGTCTGCTCGGAACGCCTCTAGCACCTCCTCCGGGCTCAATTGGTATTCCTGCTTCACCGCGCCGAACTCGCGCAGCAACGTCTGCATGTCGTCGTGTTGGTTCCTGGCGCCATGCCGATGTTCGTTGATGGAGAGGCAGCATCCGCTGGAATCGACGCCGGCGTTCGGGTCCGCCCCTGCGTCGAGAAGCCTTCGCGCCACCTCGATATGATTTCCCGCGCTCGCCTCATACAGGGCGCGTCCGTGTGGGGCGAGGTCCTCGGGCTGATTCGGGCCCGCGCCGTGGTCGAGCAGCAGATTGACGATGTTCAGGCGCCCGTGCTCCGCCGCGTGCTGTAGAGGGCTTTCCCGCGCTGAGTTCAAGCGATTGGCAGCTTGTGGGTCGTCGCGAAGGACATCCGCGACACGCTCCTCATCGCCAACCGCGCAAGCGACGGATAGTGTGTACTCCGCGCCCTTTGCCAAGAGATAGCCAGTGACAATCGACCCGTCTCGGATCGAAGCGGGCGCCATGTCGCGACCGGTGCGATACCAGTAGTCGCCGTGCAGAGAAAGGAGAATGGGCGACTTACCATCGGCGCGCGGCGCATCGATGTCCGCGCCCAGCTCCAACATCATGTCGACGAGCCAAAGTTGCCGAGTCATTACTGCCCAGTGGATCGCGTTGTTCCCGCGAACGTCGCCGGCCTTCGCCAGCGTTGGGCGCTCTGCCACAACGGCTTCGACAGCGGCGCGGTCGCGGCTGCGGATCGCATCAGCAAGGAGCTCGAAGTGGGGCGAATAGCCATATCGGCCCGTCAACGTCGACCCCAGGACCGCCGCCACCTCGGTATAGCCACGCTCCTGAGCCATCGGCACGAGGCTACGCCAGCCCCTATATGTGAAGCGCGACCTCCCCGGCTCAGATCCCGCGTCGAGCAGGATACGGACGACGCCCGGGTTGTTCCCACGCACCGCGTTGTGCAACGGGTACTGGTACCAATACTGCGCGTGCACGAGGTTCGGATCCTTCGCGAGTAGCTGGCGGGCCGCCTCCTCGTCGCCGTCGAACGCTGCGCAGAAGAGCTCCCACGCGTCGTTCCCGTCGACGGGGATCACGTCGTTCACGTAATGCTCCGTCTTCATCCCCTCCGGCTGCGCCAGTCGGGCGCTGATTCGCGTCACGAACGCGTCGTCGCGGGATGGCGCGTGGCTCCGCATATTCTCCCTCACCATATCTATCAGTCCCCTCTGTAGTCGCGCGCGTGCTTTGTGCAGCCGGGATTTGACGGTCCCTGTCGGCACTTCGAGAAAGTCAGCGATCTCAGGCTGCGTGTACCCGTCGATGTAGTAGAGCGCGGTGACGAGTTGCTCATGCTCCGGCAGCGACCTGATCGCTTCCATAACGCGTAAGTGGAGTTCGCCAGCCTCGGCGCGTTCGTGCGGATTCGGGTCGCCTGACGCGACCTCGCAGGCGTCCTCTGCGGGGACGGTGAGTACCCGCCTCTTTCGGGTCATACGGGCGCAGCTCCGCGACACGATCTGTCTGAACCAGGCGACAAACGCGTCGGGCTGTTGGAGGCTGTCAAGGCTTTTCCAGGCCTCCAGGAACGCCTCCTGCGCTGCGTCTTCGGCGAGTTGGAAGGCGCCGAGGCGCACGAACGCGTACCCGACCGCCATGTCTTGATACCGACGCACGATCTCCCCAAACGCCTCCAACCGTTTGGCTGGAGACGCCCCCATGTCCGTAGCCTGCCCGACTACCGATGCGATCACTGTCATGCGTCTCCTCTGCGCCCATTCTGCTACAGAGTGCCGACTTTCTGCCGAGGGGTTCACGGAACTTGACGAGAGGCGGGAAGCCCGTCCCATCCGTCCGCGTGCGACGTAGCTACGTGTGCGGGCGCAGAACGGCCGGGGAGGCTGGAGCCGGGCGATGACTTCGTGTTAGCCACGGGCGGGCTTCGGCGCGTCCGTGAATGGCGCGATCGCGGCCCTGAATCGCGCGAGCTCATCCGCTGACCACTTGAGTCGACGTTCGTGCTGCAAGCGCGTCGCGCCCGTAGTCGGGGAGACCTCGGGTCACGGCGGGACGACGGCGGACACCCAAAGCTGGGCCGTTCTCCTCGCTCTACGCGGGCGCGTCGACGCTCTCGCCGAGGGTGTGCCGCAGGTCGTCCAGACGGTCGGTCAGGACGCGTTCCGTCGTGATCCACTCGAACGCGATCTGTAGGGCGGCGCGCATCACCGCGCGCTCCGGCGTGTCGGCCTGGTCGCGGAGCTTGCCGATGTAGTCCCGCACGAACTGCGCGGCGTGGTGCACGTCCTGCACCTGCTCGGATGGGACGCGCACCCGTAGGTGTGTCCCCATGATCTCTACCTGTACCGCTTCGGTATCCGGCGATGCTTCCATTGAGTTTCCCCCACGACGGTTCACAGCGAGGCGACGAGAGCGTCGCGCATTACGTCAACGGGAGCCGAGGCGCCCGTCCAGCACTCGAAGGCGATCGCGGCCTGATGCACCAGCATCGACAGGCCGTTCAGGACGTCGCACCCGTTGGCCGCGGCCGCTCTCAGCAGGTCGGTCTCGGGCGGCGAGTAGACAATATCGTACACCACGAGCGGCGGGGCCAAGAGGCGCCCGTCCACGTCCAGCGGCGTCGACCCGTGCATGCCGCCCGAGGTGGTGTTCACCAGCATCGCGGCGCTGGGCAGCGCCTCTTCCAACGAATCCGACGTGAGCGGACAGCCCCTCGCGGCGACGCCCATGCGATCGCGGGCCCTGGCGGCAAGATCGAGGGCGCGTGATTCCGTCCTATTCACAATGACGATCTCGGAGACGCCGACGCTGCCCAACGCGGCAACGACCGCTCGCGCCGCGCCTCCCGCGCCGAGGACGACCACCCGCTCGCCGTCGGGAACGGCTATGTCGTGGTCTTGCATCGCGGCGAGGAAACCTCGGGCGTCCGTGTTGTCTCCGCGTACACGCCCGTCGGGTTCGCCGCCGGGTTCGAATGTGAGCGTGTTGATGGCGCCAATGAACGACGCTTCGTCGCTCATGCTGTCAACCATGTTTAGCAGCGCGGGTTTGTGTGGCACCGTCGCGTTGATCCCCCGCACGCCGGCCGCGCGGAACCCCGCGATAGCGCTCTTGAGATCCTCCGCGGTAACGTGGAACGGCACGTACACCCAGTCGAGTCCCAGCGCCGCGAACGCCGCGTTGTGCATCGCGGGCGACCGCGTATGCGAGATCGGATCGCCGATCACGCCCGCGATTTGGGTTCTACCGGTGATGTTCACGGGGCGTCGTCGGGTTGGCCAACGCCGCGAGCGTCCAGCAGCTTCTGCACACGTCGGCGGGCCGCGTCCATCGTCGGATACCGAATGTCTCGATACCCACGCACCTCCTCGGGACACTCCAGCGCCTCGACCATCCGCATGTAGCTCGCCTCGTCCGCGTAGGAGAATCGCTGCACGATGCTGATATACCAGTCGCGGAATTCGCGTTCTCGCCGGTGCCACGCGGGGAGCATCCTGCGCAGGAACTTCATGCGCCGCATCGCGCGCAGGCTCCAATCCCGGGTCCGTATGTGGAACTCCCGGTCCCGCCCGAATACGGTGAACACCGGCCGATTCAGGTGCGTGTACCTGATGGAGTCGCCGTTGGCGGGCTCTACGCCGTATCGCGCGTAGTCGCGTCTGCGCTTCTCCTCGCTCGTCAGCAGGTGCGCGACGTAAACTTCGTCCTTGATGCACATCGCCTTGTGCAGGTAGCGGATCACGGCGCGTGTCGCGGCATAGCCACGCGCCGGGTCGTCGTCACCGTACACCTGCAACACCAGGTCCACGTAGCGCCGCGCGAACGCCGCGTCTTCGTACTGGATCATGTCGTAGATGCGGATCGCGGCGTGCCGCTGCTCGTCGGGTGGCAGTTCCGTAAGCGCGTTTACCGCGCCGCGCGCCATTTCCTCGTACACGCGCGCGATCTTGTCGCCGCGCTTGCCGTGCTGCGCGCGCAGTATACCCGATTTGTCGGCGATCGCCTCTTCCGTCGTTTGGTCAGCGTCCGCCTCGAACCGGTCGGGCTGCTCGGCCATCACGCGGCCGATGCGGAAGGCGTCCAGGTTTGCGGAGATGTCGCGCGCAGGCACGCTGTGCTCGATAGCCCAGAGCATCGTATCCAGCGAGAAGGGCAGGAGCCCGCGCTGATACGCAGTTCCGAGGAGCATCAGGTTGCCGTATATCTTGTTCCCAAGGAACTTCTCGGACACCGTGGCGAAGTCCGCGGCGAAGTAGCCTCCGTCGACGGTCTGCGCGCGTACACGGGCCTCGACATCCTCCGCGTCGTATTCGGCCCGGCCGATGAGCATCGGGATCGTGTCGGTCTTGGCGGTGTTCAGGACCACGCGCGTGCGGTCCCGCGCCGCGAGCCGCATCTTGCCGCCCGCGTCCATCGCGCGAGCCGCCTCCAGGGCGTCCATCCCTAGCACCACGTCGGCCTTCCCGGCCGGTATCAGCGTGGACAGCACCGTCTCCGGGTCCTTGGACAGGATGAGATGCCCGTAGACACCCCCGTTGCGGATAGCCAGGCCCTTCTTGTCGCAGAACCGGACATCGTAGCCGTCCCTGTGTCCCGCCTGCGTCAGCACTGCGGAAAGGACGCCGATGCCCATGCCGCCGACGCCCGCGGAATAGATGTTGTAGACGTCGTCGAAGTCCGCGCTACGGGGCTCCGACTCGGGATGCACCGGGAAGTCCTGGGCCTGCGGCCTCGCGTTTCGCTCGACCGTCACCTCCTCGAATGAGGGACATACCAGCGCCTTCGCGCACGCCAGGTCGGCCACGCAGGTGGAGCGATCGGTCTCGATCTTGGGGCCGTAGTCCGTGTCCACGATCTTCAAGGCCGGGCAGCCGGTGAACCGCGTGCATTCGAGGCAGAACTCACACGCCTCGGGCGTGATGTTCACATGCGTTTCGCTATGTACGAAGCCCTTCTCGGCGATGACCTTCGCCTTGTCACGCCGCTTGCGCCGGTGGTGGGTGATCCCGCATTCCTTGTCCGCGATGACGATCTTTACGCCGTCGTGGAGGATCGTGGACTCCAGCAGTTTCCTGAACGAGTCGTGGTCCGAGGGATCGGCGCGGACGATCAAGCTGTCGTGCGTCCCCGCGAGGCCCCTCAACGTCTGTTCGATGTCCTGGACGCGCGTCGGATTGCCCATCAGGTCGTGCTCGAGGCCGGGCGTCGTCTGATGTCCCGTCATCCCGGTGGTCTTGTTGTCCAGGATGATGTACGTGATGTCTTGCCCGTGCTTGATGGAATCGGAGATCCCGATCACGCCGCTGTGGAAGAAGGTCGAGTCGCCCAGGAAGACGACCTGCTTGTTCGTGATGAACTTGTCGATGCCCGCGCCCGTGCCGCCCCCGCCGAGGCCCATCCCCGAGAGGTTCACCATGAGATGGTCGAACGGCTCGAAGGTGAACATGCTGTAGCAGCCGATGTCGCCGTGGAACACCACCTTCGTGGGGCCCGTCCCGTAGTTCTTCTCCATGTACTCCGGGTCCGCGAGGTCCAGGTACATGCGTTCCAGGATTGCGCCGGAGTCCCGATGTGGGCATCCCGGACAGAAACCCGGCGTGCGTGCGGGGAGCATCGCGAGCTGTGTCGAGTCGAACGCGGAAGCCGGGGGCTCGGGAGCGGTCACGAACGCCTTCTCGCGGGCGAGGCGCTCCGCGGTAACGCGGACGTCGTCCACATGCTCCATCAGCGGGATGATGCAGGAGAGAACGATCGTCGGGTTAAGGCCCTGCGTGACCGGGAACCCGTTGAGCCCGAAGGGGAACCGCTTACCCCAGACCGGCGGGGCGTTCTCCACGACGCCATCGCGCACGGCGTCGCTCAGAAGCTCCTTGATGCCACCCTCCATCAACGGCCGACGTTCCTCCGCCACGATGAGGTGGTCTACCGTGGCGGCGAACTCGAACACGCACTCAGGATCGATGGGATACGACATCCCCATCTTCAGGATCGGTATCTGTCCCTGTAAGCCGAGCTCATGCAGCGCGTGTTCGAGATACAGATACGCGCCCCCGCTCGCGACGAATCCCACCTGCGAGTGAGGTTTCGGGTGCACGATGCGGTTCACGCCCATGTCACGCGCGCGCCGGAGGATCAACGGGAACCTCTCGTTGACGAGATCCCGTTCCATGCGCGCTGTCTCGGGCGGCAGGATGATCCTGTCTTGCCGGTTGATCTTGTCGGGATCGACTGATGTCGGGTTGTCCGGCGTGATGTCGAGGGCGGGATGCGGCGAAACGGAGACGGCGCCTCCGCCATCCGCCTGATACGTCGTGATGATGTAGGCGATATAGAGTCCCGTTTCCGCCGACAGGTCCAGCGCCAGCCCTACCCAGTCCTTGATCTCCTGGAACGTGCTGGGTTCGAGCGTCGGCAGGAAGAGATGCTGCGCGATGTAGCGCGAATCCGACGGGACCTGCGTCGAGTCGCTATGCGGATCCTCGCCCATGACGACTACCGCGCCGCCGATCGCGCCGGCCATGTTGCTGATGGCCAGAGCGTCGCTGGCGACGTGTACGCCGACGCTCTTCATGAACGCGATCGCGCGTAGGTTCGCCATCTGGGCGCCGTTCAGCCGGGCCGCGCTGAGCGCCTCGTTGTTGGCGAGTTGGGCGAGTACGCCATGTTCCTTAAGCGGCTTGCCATGGCGCTCGATGATGTCGAACACTTCGGCGATCGGCGACCCGGGATAGCCCGTGAGGAGGTTCACGCGGCCTTCGAGCCCGCCCTTTACGAGCAGCTCGCAGCCCGTGTAGACGTTTCGGCCGTCCTCTTGGAAGAAGCGGTTCGCCATAGTGATTCTCTCTTGGCCCGCGCGCCGGGTTCACGGTCGGCGTTTGGGTCTCTTGTCTGACGAAGCCGTCGCGCGCATCAGTTCGCGTGCGTGCGCCCTGCTCGTGTCGGTGGCGCCGCCGAGCATATGAGCCAGTTCCGCGACGCGGCTTTCCTCGTCCAACAGAGTCGCGGTCGTTCGCGTGCGTTCCCGTTCAACGGTCTTTTCGACTCGGAAGTGCCTGTCCGCCATCGCGGCGATCTGTGGCAGGTGGGTGATGCACACGACCTGCCGTGACTCCGCCAACTGGCGCAACTTCCGACCGACCACCGTCGCCGTGGCGCCGCCGATACCGGAGTCCACTTCATCGAATACGAGGGTAGATACGCGATCCATTTCACTCAGGACGGTCTTGAGCGCGAGCATCACGCGGGAGATCTCGCCACCGGACGCGATCCGGTTCAGCGGCCGGGGAGCTTCGCCCACGTTCGGGGCGATGAGAAACTCCACGTCGTCGACGCCTCCGGCGCCTAACTTGTAGCTCTTTCCACCGCGCTTTATCAAGCCGTTAGGGGCCTCGACGGGTTCTACGCGCACGTGGAAATCCGCCTTATCCATGCCGAGCTCACGCAGTTCGGCGGCCACCGCCTTCTCCAGGCTCTCCGCGGCCGACCGACGCGCGTCGGACAGGGCGAGAGCGTGTTCGGTCGCTTGGCGCAACTCCGCGCGGAGCTCCCCGACGAGGCGCCGGATGGCATCCGCGCCGCCCGTGATCCGCCGCAGCTTCTCTCTGGCGTCCTCGTGGTACCGTAACACGTCCGGGATCGTATCGCCGTACTTCCGCTTCAACTGGTAGATGAGATCAAGCCGTTCGCCAACCTTCGAGAGGCGTCCCGGGCTCGCGTTGAGTTCGTCGCGGTAGTCGCGCAGTTGCAGCGCGACATCTTCAAGCTCGTAATAGACCGCGTCGAGGCGATTCTCCAGGGGCTTCACCGAGTCGTCGAGTTCCCGTAGCCCCTGTAGTTCGGTCAGCGCGGCCCGCAGCTGTTCGAGGATGGCCGTGTCGTCGGCGTCGTGGAGCCGTGTGTGCAGCGACTCCGCGGCGTCGTGGATCTTCTCGGCATTCAGGAGGCGTCGTCGCTCCGCGTCGAGCTTCTCTTCCTCGCCGTCCCGTAGCGTGGCTCGGTCCAGCTCGTCGACCTCGTGGGTGAGCAGTTCGCGCTCGCGTTCGGCGGCCCTCTGATTCTGCTGCAGGTCGCGCAGTTCCCTCCGGAGCGTCAGAATCCGTTCGTGGCAGGCCGCGACCGCGTCCCGTAGACTTTCGACGCCCGCGAAGGCGTCCACCAGGTCCATATGCGTCTGCACGCGGAAGAGCGACTGGTGCTCGTGCTGGCCGTGTATGTCGATGCATGCCTCCCCGACCACCTTCAGCATGGAGTTGGTGGTGAGGCCCCCGTTGAGTTGCGCCCGGGTGCGCCCGGCGGCGCTCACGCGTCGGGTCACGATTAGGGGTTCGTCGTCGCGCAACTCGATCCCGGCGTCGTCGAGCTGTGATCGAACTTGGTCGGGTATCGCAAACTCCAGGGCCGCCTCGACCCGCGCCGCGTCTTCGCCCGTGCGGACGAGCTCCGGCCCGCCGCGCTCGCCGATGACGAGCCCGAGAGCTCCGAGGGTGATCGACTTGCCCGCGCCGGGCTCGCCGGTGAGCACGTTGAAGCCGGCAGCGAACT
>NYZG01000126.1 GCA_002687025.1 Candidatus Poribacteria bacterium | reverse complement strand
CGCCCAGATCGGCGTCGTCTGGCCATCGGCCCACGAGTACATTTCGGTTATGAGGCGCCGATGCCACCTCGAGTACATTTTCAATGAGGCAAGTCGGGCTGTTGGCCGTCGGCCCGGGCCGCACTACAATGGCCGCAGCCCACTCATGAGGAATCAAGCGTGCCTGCCCAGGCGCCCAGCCACACCCCGGTGATGGTGGACGAGGCACTACGGTGCCTGCGCCCGCGCTCCGGCGGACTGTACGTCGACGCGACGGTAGGCCTCGGGGGCCACTCCGCGGCGATCCTTGACGCGGCGGGCGGCGGCGCGCGGCTGATCGGCATCGACCAGGATCCTGGCGCCCTCGACATCGCACAGCAGCGCCTCAGGCCCTACGGCCCGGCAGTGACCCTCGTGGAGGCGAACTTCGCCGATCTGGACGCGGCCCTGGACGAGGTCGGGGAGACCGACGCGGACGGCATCCTGATGGACATAGGGATGTCGTCGTATCAGATTGAGGATTCGGGCCGCGGATTCTCATTCGCGCGAGACGAACCTCTCGATATGCGCATGAATCCCGAAACAGAACTGACCGCTGCGGACGTTGTTAATAGGTACCGGCAAGAGGACCTGGAGGGTCTCATCCGAGAATACGGCGAGGAGCGCTGGGCTCGCCGCATCGCCCGCGCCGTCGTCGAGCAGCGCAGACAGCGGCCGCTCAGGACATCTCGGCAGTTGGCGAATCTCATCGAGGGGGTCACGCCCGGCTCAGCGCGCCGGCGCAGGCATCCGGCAACCAGGACGTTCCAGGCGTTGAGAATCTGTGTCAACGACGAACTCGCGTCGTTGAGACGCGGGCTGGATTTGGCCCTCGAGCGCCTTCGTCCAGACGGGACGCTGTGCGTGATTGCCTTCCACTCGTTGGAAGACCGGATCGTGAAACGCCGGTTCCGGGCAGCGGCGGAGAGCCCGGCGCCGACCTACGAGCTGCTGACGAAACGACCGATGACCGCGGAAGACGAAGTCCTCGATAACCCGAGAGCGCGCAGCGCCAAGCTGCGCGCGATACGCCGCGCGCCAACGAGTGGGAATGCAGATGACCCCGAGTCCTGAAACGCAAGCGGCCCAGGCCAACGACGGGCCGAAGCGCGGCATCGTCAGACGGCGCGCGCTCATACCGTTTCTGCTGCTGCTGACGGCCTTGCCGATAGGACTCGCGCAGTCGTGGATGGCGCACGCTCGCCGTTGCGTGGCGTACGATCTCACCGGCCTGGACGAGCGCACCGCGCTTGTCCGAGACGAACTCAGTCAAGCGCATATCGAGGTGGAGGGGCTGCGCTCGCCGACGCGTGCGGACTCCGTCGCTGCGGAACTTGGTCTGGTACGGGCGGAGAGCCCCCCGGTGGTCGTGGCGGGTCCGGCGACGGGTCTCGTCGTCGAGGCGCTCGCCGACGCGGAGGCCGACCCACAGGACGCGCCCATTGTCGTCGCATCGTACGCGTCCATCGCGTCGTTCTGGCCGATAGCCGCGGCTGACGGAAGACAGGCTAAGTGACCGAGCATCGCACGAATCGGCGCATGCGGTGGATAATGCTCTGCGCCGTCTCACTCTTCCTGGGTCTTGTCATACGGCTATTCCAGGTGCAGTGGGCCCGGAGCGATTCCTTCGACGCCCGCAGTCGGCAACAGCACACCGCGATCCAGGCCCGCGTGAAGCGAGGCCGCATCCTTGACCGCAACCTGCGCGAGCTTGCCGTCAGCGAGAACGTCTACTCCCTTGTGACATACCCACCGTTCTACCGGCAGTTGGCCGAGCGTCGACCGGCGGCGCGGGTGCACGAGCGCAAGCGTGAACTCGCGAATCTCATCGCCGACCAACTACAACTCGACGTCACGGCGACGCTCCGACGACTCGACAGCCCGCGCGAGTTCGAGTGGATCGAGCGGCGCATGGGGCACGCTACGGCGAAAGCCCTGGACGACGCTCTCATCGAGGCCAACTTCGGCTGGTGGCCCCGCGGCGGCATCGACCTGCGCGTCGAGGAACGTCGCGCGTATCCCAACGGCGAACTGGCGGCCCATGTGATCGGGCACACGAACGTCGACGGCGAAGGCGTCACCGGCGTGGAGAAGACGTACAACGATCTCCTCCGATCGCGGGACGTCCGGCGAGCGGCGCTTAAGGACGGGAAGGGGCGCGTCATCGACCCGCGCGCCGTGGCGGACGAGGCCCCTGAAACCGGCCTCGATGTCGTGCTCACGATCGACGAGACAGTCCAGCACGCGCTGGAGGTCGAGCTGGCCGCCCAGTGTGACCACCACGAAGCCGCGGGCGGCGTCGGCATCGTGATGAATCCTACGACCGGTGAGATCTACGCGTTGGCGAACTACCCAACGTTCGACCTCAACCACTACAACGACCGCGGTGTAACCGCCGCTCAGCGACGCAATCGAGCGATCTGGACGCCATACGAACCAGGCTCGGTCTTCAAAGTCGTCACGCTCGCCGCGTTGCTGCACTCGGGCCGCGCGCGGGCAACCGATGTGATCTACTGCGAGGAGGGGTCGTACGTCCCGCACGCTCGGATCAAAGCGATACGGGATGTCCACCCCCACGGCAGCCTTACCCTCGCCGATGTCATCGCCAAATCCAGCAATATCGGCGTGCTCAAGGCCGCCTCGCGTCTCACGCAGGCGGAGTTCCGGGAGTACGTAGAGGCGTTCGGCCTCGCGCTGCGCACGGAGATCGACCTGCCGTACGAGCGCACGGGCGTGACATCGGCGCTCTCGGATCGCAGCGGCTACGCGATGTACTTCGCGCCGTGGGGTCAGGGGATTTCGGTCACTCCGTTGCAGATGCTCTCGGCGGTGAACGCGCTTGCCAACGGCGGCCAGCCCACGCGCCCCCACGTGCGCCGCGACGCGGGTCGCGCACCCCTGGACCCGGTCGTGGACCCCCACACGGCTCGCTCCGCCGTCGATATCATGGTCACCGTGGTAGAGGATGGGTCCGGCAAGTCGGCTCAGCTGGATGGCGTGCGCGTCGCGGGCAAGACTGGGACCTCCCAGAAGGTGGCAGAGGGCAGTCGCGGCTACAAGCCCGGAGCCTACATCAGCAGTTTCGTCGGCTTCTTCCCGGCGGACGCTCCCGAGTATTCGATGCTCATCGTTATCGACGAGCCGCACGGCGCGTACTACGGCAGCCAGGTCGCCGCTCCCGTATTCAGGCGCGTCGCCGAACGAATCCGTCAGAACGAGCTCATGCAGCCGGTGCGCGAGACCCTTTCCTTTGCCGGCTCCGACGCGGGCGGGACATCGGTGCAGTGACGCTACTCGAGCTCGCCAGAGGCCTCGCGGCGATCACGATCCACGGTGATCCCGGCGTGTCCGTTGCCGACCTGGCGATCGACAGCCGACAGGTCAAACCCGGGGGCGCGTTCGTCGCGATTACGGGCGCTGACGCGGACGGGCACGACTACTTGAGCGCCGCCGTCTCCGCAGGCGCCGGCGTGGTCTTCACGGAGCGTGTCGTCGACGTGCCGGAGGGTGTCGCCAACGTCGTGGCGCCCGACACGCGCGCCGCCGTCGCCGTGTTGGCGCGGAACTTCTTCGGCGACCCGTCGCGGAGGTTGAACCTTGTCGGTGTCACCGGCACGAACGGCAAGACATCGACGGCGTACCTCGCGCAGCGCGTGCTGGAGGCGGGGGGCATCGCCTGCGCGCGCTTCGGCACCGTCGCTCACGAAGTCGCCGGCCGCGAGCTGTCCGCCGCAACAACAACGCCCGACGCATTGGAGCTGAACCGACTCCTGCGCACAGCTCTGGACGCGGGCCAGATGGGCGCGGTCGCAGAGGTATCGTCACATGCCCTCGTCGGGCGGCGCGTGGCCGGGATGCGCCTCCAGGTGGCAGCCTGGACGAACCTGACGCAGGACCACCTCGACTTCCACGACACGATGGACGAATACCGCGACGCGAAGCTCACCGTTTTCGACCACGTCCCGTCGGACGGGTGCGCGGTGCTGAACCGCGACGACCCGTACTGCGACGACTTCCTCCGGGCCGCCCGCGACCGGGCATCGATCGACTGCCTGACGTATGGGGTCAGCCCGGTAGCAGACATGCGGGCCGAGGACATCGCCGCCACGCCAACCGGAACGACGTTCGCCATCGCGCGCGGCGACGAGCGCTTCCCGGTGCGCCTGCATCTCCTGGGTCAATACAACGTGTACAACGCCCTGGCGGCCCTCGGCATAGGCGTCGCGCTGGGTGTGTCACCCGATGATGCGCGCGATGGCGTTGAATCGCTGGAGAGCGTTCCCGGCCGATTCGAGACCGTGGACGCCGGGCAGGACTTCACGGCGGCGGTCGATTACGCGCACACGCCGGACGCCCTAGAGCACCTTCTGTCCGCCGCCCGCGACCTGCGTCCGAACCGAGTGATCGCGGTGTTCGGGTGCGGCGGGGATCGCGACCGGGCGAAGCGGCCGATTATGGGGCGCATCGGCGCTACGCTGAGCGATGTGGCCATCATCACCTCGGACAACCCGCGGACAGAAGACCCCGACGCCATCATCCGGGAGGTCGAAGCCGGCGTCCCGACGGGGTCGAGCGCGAGGGCGATCACGGACCGCGCTGAGGCCATCGCAGCAGCCGTCACGGAGGCCCGAACGGGCGACATCGTGCTGATCGCGGGCAAGGGCCACGAGGACTACCAGATCCTCGGCTCGCGCCGCGTAGACTTCGACGACCGCCAGGTGCTGCGAGACAGCATCGGCGCCAGCCGCTCAGGGTAGCTGTGACGAGGAGCGAACGTGCTGCCGATGACCCTTGCAGAGGCCGCCACAGCGATGTCCGGCGAGATCGTCAAGGGCTCTCCCGAGGCGATGATCGCGTCGGTTTCTACCGACTCACGCGGCGCCGCTCCCGGCGACCTCTTCATTCCCCTGACAGGCGATCGGTTCGACGGTCACGACTACATCGAAGCGGCGCTCGACGCGGGAGCCACGGCGACGGTGACGGCGAAGGGCCTCGCAAGCGACGTGATGGGCCGGGCGCAGGCGGTGATCCGCGTAGACGACACGCTGCGCGCTCTCACGTCGCTGGCGGCCGCGGCGCGCGAGCGGGTGACGGGCGCGGTGGTCGCCATCACTGGGTCGAACGGCAAGACGTCGACGAAGGAGCTCGTGGCGTCGGTGCTCGGTCCGTCTACCCACAAGGCCCCCGAGAGCTACAACAACGCCATCGGCGTTGCGCTGACGCTTCTCGGCGTCGAGGATTCCGACGCGCCGGTCGTCCTGGAGATGGGCACCAATCAGTTCGGCGAGATCGCGGCGCTCGTCGACATGGCTCGGCCGGACATCGGCCTATTCCTGAACGCCTCCGCCGTTCACACGGAGTTCCTCACGGACGCCGATGGCGTCGCCCGTGAGAAGAGCGCGCTCCCCACAGCAGCCGCCCGCGCGGCGCTGAACGCCAGCGATCGACGTGTGATGCGGTGTGCGCCCGAATGCGCCGAGGTGACAACGTTCGCCGTCGGCGAGGACGCCGACGTGTGCGCCGCCGACGTCACCGTCGACGGTTTCGGGCGCCCATCCTTCGGTCTCCGCATCGAGGGGGTGGATGTGGGAACGGTCGCGTTGAAGCTCCTCGGCAGGCACCAGGTGGGCAACTCCCTGGCGGCGGCGGCGGTGGGACACATGCTGGGGGTAGCGCCGCCGGACATCGTCGAGCGTCTGCGAGACGTCGACGCGGCGAAGATGAGAATGCAGGTCGAGCGCGTCGGCGAGATCACCATCGTCAACGACGCGTACAACGCGAATCCCGCCTCTGTGCGCGCGGCCTTCGAGACGTTTCGTGATGTCGCCGTCGACGGAGACCGGTGGGTGCTCCTCGGAGACATGCTCGAGCTCGGCGAGGACGCCGCGGAGCGGCACCACGATGTCGCGCGCCTGCTATCGCCGGACTGGTGCGCCGGCTTCCTACCCTACGGAGAGCATGCGGACACCATGGCAGACGCGGCGAGGCCCGCCGGGGAGCACGAAGGCTTGCCGGCCGTGATCCGATGCGCGACCGACGACGATGTCGTTGATGCTCTCGCCGCGACGCTTCGCCCCGGCGACGCGCTCCTCGTCAAGGGGTCCCGTGGCGCTCGACTGGAGACGATCGTTGACGCGTACCGCGCGTCACTCTTGGACGCCGGTCGCGGCGCGGAATAGGCGACTCCCGATGCTCCACTATCTGCTCGCGGAACGGCTGCAAGAGTACTTCTCGCCGCTGCGTATGTTCCAGGCGATCACGTTCCGCGCGATATACGCCACCGTGATGGCGTTCCTCACGAGCGTGTTGCTCGGCCCGTGGATGATTCGCAAGCTGCAGGAGCTCAGGTTCGGCCAGCAGGTCCGGCCCGAGGGGCTCGAATCGCACCTCTCAAAGCAGGGCACCCCGACGATGGGCGGCCTTCTGATCGTCGCGGCCTGGCTCATCAGCACCGTCCTATGGGCGCGCTTCGACAACCCGCTTGTCTGGTCGGCAGTGTTCGCCACGCTGTGGTTCGGCACTATCGGCTTCTTGGACGACTGGACGAAGATCCGGCAGAAGCGATCGCTGGGCCTGACGGCGCGGCAGAAGATCGCTCTGCAGGTCGTGGGCGCGGCGGGCATTGGGTACTACCTGTCGACGTATGCAGGTGGCCAGACGCTCTCCGCGACCGCGCTGGTGTTCCCGTTCTTAAAGGGAGTCCATCCCGTGCTGCCCGTATGGGCGTACGTGGCGTTCGTCGTGATCGTCATCGTGGGGTCTGCGAACGCAGTGAACCTCACCGATGGGCAGGACGGCCTCGCCATAACCTGCGTCTCGTTTGTCGCCGGAACGCTCGCCGTCCTGGCGTACGTCACAAGCCACGCGATCGCGGCAGAATACCTCGGAATCCCGCACATGCCGAACACAGGCGAGCTGACCGTGTTCTGCACCGCCCTCGTCGGCGCGGGGCTGGGCTTCCTATGGTGGAACGCGTACCCAGCGGACATGATCATGGGCGACACAGGATCAATGGCGCTCGGAGGCGCGATTGGAGCGGTCGCTCTAGCCATCAAGCAGGAACTGCTGCTGCCGATTCTTGGCGGCATCTTCGTAGTCGAGGCCATCTCCGTGATGCTACAGGTGTGGCACTACCGTCGCACAGGCGGCGAACGGCTGTTCAGGATGGCCCCCATTCATCATCACTTCGAGAAGGGCGGGATGCCCGAGCCCAAGATCACGGTGCGCTTCTGGATCGTCGCGGCGATCCTCATGCTGGTCGCCATCAGCACGCTCAAGGTGAGGTAGCCGTTGACTCCGTCGATCACACGCGACCGGCGCCGGCCGTCTCTGGCGGGCAAGACCGCCCTGGTAGTTGGCCTCGGGCCGCTGAGTGGCGTCGCCGCCGCCAAAGCGTTGGCGCGCGCGGGCGCCGAGGTCATCGTCAACGACGCGAGGGATGCCGATGCCCTGACGGCGCAGATCGACGCGTTGCGCGCCGACGACCTCGCGCACGCGTACGACTTCGTCGTGGGCTCCCATCCGGTCGAACTGGCCGGCCGCGTCGACCTGGTGATCCTCTCGCCGGGCGTCCCGTACGACCTGCCGTTGCTGGCAGCGTCGCGCGCGGCGGGCGTAGCCACTATCGGCGAACTGGAGCTGGCGTACCGCCTCGGCCAATCACGCGTCATCGCGGTCACCGGGACGAAGGGGAAGTCGACGACCACCACGCTGATAGGGTCGATGCTGGAGGCGTCACTCGGGTCAGACCGGGTCGCGGTAGGTGGCAACATCGGCCTCCCGCTGACCGAGATCACGCCCGGCCTACGACGTGACGACTGGCTGGTCGCGGAGGTGAGTAGCTTCCAACTCGAGAGCGTCGTGGATTTCCGGGCCGACATCGCCGTCGTGCTGAACATCTCGCCGGACCATCTGGACAGACACGGGTCGATGGACGCCTACGTCGCCGCGAAGATGCGAGTCGTGGAGAACCAGACCGACGACGACCTGCTCGTAGTTAACGACGACGATCCCGAGGTCACGGAGTTCGCCGCCGCAACCAAAGCGAGGATCGCCCGCTTTTCCATGGAACGACCCGTGCCTTTCGGCGCGTTTCTAGAGGGGGGCTCCATCGTATGGGCGGAGAATGGGCAACGGACGGCGGCTTGTCGGGCGGACAGTCTTGCCGTGCCGGGGCGTCACAACCTGGCGAACGCTCTCGCGGCCACTGCAGTCGCGTGTGCCATCGGAGCCGGGAGCGAGCACGTCGAAGCAGGCCTGACGGGGTTCCGCGGCCTCGAACACGCGTACGAGTTGGTCGGGGAAGTCGGGGGCGTGACGTACGTCGACGACTCCAAGGCCACGAACCTGGCCGCGGTGACGGCCGCCGTGGAGACCGCCGCCGAGTCGGCGCGATCGATAATCCTCATCATGGGCGGGGTCGACAAGGGAAACCAGTACGACTCACTGCTTGGCACGCTGCGCCACTCGGTCAGCCGTGTGATTCTTCTGGGCCCGAATGTCGACAGGCTGACGACGGCGGTGGCCGGCGCCGTCGCGAACGCGCCGGCCCCGGACATGGACCACGCCGTACGACTGGCCGCCGAGGGCGCCGAGCCCGGCGATATCGTCTTGATGTCGCCAGGGCACGCGAGCTTTGACCTTTACACGAACTGGAAAGAACGCGGCCATGCGTTCCAGCGCGCCGTACACAGTCTCGCGGCATCCTCAGGTGGCGCGTCGGCCTGAACGTGTCGAACGGCGGCGCACCGTAGCACGCCGCGCGGCGATCGGTCACATCGATCCTGTGCTCCTGTTCTGTGTGCTCGGGCTGTTGGTCGTCGGCGTGGTGATGGTCTACAGCACGACCGCCGCTCTGTCGCGTGACGGCTGGGGTGGCAGCGCTCACTATCTGTTCGTCCAGGTGATCGCGACGATTCTGGGGCTCGCCGGAGCGACGCTCGCCGCGACGGTCCGCTTGGAGGTGTATGCCAGGCACACCACTCACGCCGTCTACGTTGCCTTCGCGCTGATGCTGGCGGTCTACCTCCCGTTCATCGGCCTGAACGTGAACGGGTTCCGTCGGTGGCTGGACTTCGGCGTTTTCGCGTTCCAGCCGGTGGAATTCGTGAAGCTCGCGCTGATTCTGTACGTCGCGAAGTTCCTCAGCAGCGACCGGCGCAGCATCCGGTCGCTCTCGAAGGGCGTGCTCCCGAACGTTATCATCATGCTGGCGTTCGTGGTGTTGCTGATCGCGCAGCCCGATTTCGGCTCGGCCGTGCTGCTGTGCGCGATCGTCTTCGCGATGCTGTTCGCGGGCGGGGCGCGGCTGTCGCACATGCTGCTGCTGGCGTTGACGGCCGGGGCTCCGGCGTGGTTCCTCGTCGCCGGCAGCGAGTACCGTCTACAGCGGATTCTCACGTACATCAGGTGGATCGGCGGCACGATGCCGGTGCCGGACGACCGTGGCTACCAGATATGGCAGTCCTACAATGCCCTGAGCACGGGCGGTCTCGTCGGCGTCGGGCTTGGGGACAGCATCCACAAGCTGTTCTACCTGCCGGCTCCCCACACAGATTTCATCTTTACCGTCCTCGCAGAGGAATTGGGATTCTTCGGAGGCGCGACAGTCGTCGCCCTCTTCGTCGCCCTCGTGGTGCGAGGCATCCAAACGGCGATGCGCGTTGAGGACCGGTTTGCGAAGATGCTGGCGTTTGGCGTGTCGACCGCCCTCGGGCTGCAGGCGCTGGTAAACATCGCCATGGCTCTCGGCCTGCTGCCGACGAAGGGCTTTACGCTCCCGTTCCTGAGCTACGGCGGATCGTCGGCCATGCTCTCGCTTGTCATGGCTGGCGTCCTTCTCAACGTGACACGACTCGTGCCGGACGCCCATACGGAATAGGGTCGCGCCCATGGCTCGTCCACGCCGCGTGCTGTTCGCCGCCGGTGGTTCGGGCGGCCACGTGTTCCCGGCAATCGCCGTCGCGGAGGAGCTTCGCCGCGCGCGGCCAGAAGTGGACATGGCCTTCGTTGGCACGGCGCACCGGCTGGAGGCGCGCCTCGTCCCCGAGGCCGGTTTCCGATTCATCGCCGTCCGATCCGCGGGTATCCCGCGTCGGCCATCGTGGCGTATCGCGCCCGCGTTGGCGACGATCGCCGCGGGCGTCGCGCAGTCGTCGCGCGTCGTCGCGCGTGAGCGGCCATCAGTGGTGTTCGGGACGGGTGGGTTTGCGTCGGCTCCACTGATCGCGGCCGCTGCGGCAATGCGCGTGCCTACGATAATCCACGACTCCAACGCGGTCCCCGGTCTCGCCAACAGGTGGCTGGGAAAGGTGGCCACGGAAGTGCACATTGCTTTCGAGCCCGCGCGCGGTTCGTTTCGCGCCTCGAAGGTCCGGTTGACCGGAAATCCTCTGAGGCGAGCGATTCTGTCGGCGCGGGTCGAGCGGCAGGCGCGCGATCGCGACGACCAGCCGCCGATGCTGGCGGCTCTTGGGGGAAGCCAGGGCGCGCGCGACCTGAACGACGCCGTCCTCTCCGCCCTGCCGGATGTTGCCGAAGCCGGCATCCGCCTCGTCCACCAGACCGGGCAGCAAGACCACGCGCGTATGCTGGCCGCGTATAGGGAGCGACTGGGCGACGATGCGGTTGACGAAGATACCGCGCCCAGACCGGGGAAACGCCGAAACGTAACCGTTGTCCCGTTCGTCAACGACATGGAGGCAGTGTACGCAAACGCAGACCTGGTGCTTTGTCGCGCCGGCGCGATGACTGTGTCGGAGTTGACCTACTGCGGCGTACCTTCGGTGCTGACCCCTCTGCCGCACGCGCGCACGGACGAGCAGCGGCTGAATGCCCGCGCCGTCGCCGATGCTGGAGCTGCCGTAGTGATCGAGCAGGCCGACCTGACGAAGGAAGCCATGCGGGACACCGTGCTTCCACTGCTGCACGACGGCTGCCGGCTGCGGGCGATGTCGGCCGCATGCGCCACGGTCGCGAAGCCAAACGCCACTCAGGACCTCGTGGCCGCCGTCGCGGCCTACATCGACTAACTTTCACGGCGGCGCCGAATGTTCGGGAAGACACGACAGATCCACTTCGTCGGCATAGGCGGCTCCGGCATGTGCGGCATCGCGGAAATCCTGCTGAGCCACGGGTTCGCGGTGAGCGGGTCCGACAGGGCCGCGGGCGAGAACACGCAGCATCTCCAGAAACTTGGCGCAACCGTGTATATAGGGCACGATGCGCTGAACCTGGGCGATGCCGATGTCGTTGTGGTGTCGTCGGCGGTGCCGGACAGCAACCCGGAGGTGTCCGCGGCCCGCCTACGTCAAGTTCCTGTCATAGCACGCGCCGAGATGCTCGCCGAGTTGATGAAGCTCGAGTACAGCATCGCCATCGGCGGCACGCATGGGAAGACCACGACCACGGCCATGATCGCCACTGTGCTCGAATGCGCCGGCCTCGACCCGACCGTCATCGACGGCGGGCGCCTGGTGCACCTGGGGAGTGGCGCGCGGGCCGGCGGCGGCGAGTTCCTGGTCGCCGAGGCCGACGAGGCGTACGGCAGCATCAAGCGGTTCCATCCCACTGTCGCGGTCGTCACCTCCATCGACGCGGACCATCTGGATTACTACCGCGACATTGACGACATCGGGCGGGTGTTCCTGGAGTTCGCCAACAGGGTGCCGTTCTTCGGCGTCGCCGTGCTGTGCCTGGATCAGGAGAACGTCCAGGCCCTGGCGCCCAAGCTCGACAAGCGGTACGTGACCTATGGCGTCCGCTCTGAGGCGGACGTAACAGCCACCGATTTGACGTACGACGGCTCCGTGTCGCGCTGCACGGTGCGGCGCCAGGGGGCGCCGCTCGGAGCCCTGACTATACCGTTGCCGGGCGAGCACAACGTCCTGAACGCGCTCGCCGCGGTGTGCGTCGCGCTGGAATTGGATATTGAGTTTGACGTCATTTCTGCTGCGCTCGCAGGTTTTCAGGGGGTGCACCGAAGATTCGAGGTTTTAGGCGAAAAGCGCGGCGTTTTGGTGGTTGACGACTACGCCCACAATCCCGCAAAATTGAAGGCGGCATTCGCGGGGGCGCGGACCGGTTTCCCAAACCGGCGTCTCGTCGCCGTTTTCCAGCCGCATCGACATCATCGCGTCAAGCATCTCGCTGACGAGTTCTCCCGCTCGTTCTTTCAGACTGATGTTCTGTTTGTGACACCGATATACGGGGCAGGTGAGCAGCCGATCGAGGGCGTCACCGGAGAAGGCCTCGCCGATGCGATACGACAGCACGGCCACAGCGGCGTGACGTACGTGCATTCGCACGACGAGCTCGCCGAGGGGCTGACAGAGACCGTGCGTCCCGGTGATCTTGTGCTCACCGTTGGGGCCGGCGACATCTGGAAAGCGGGGGTCGGTCTGCTGGACTCCCTGGGTGGCGCCTGAGAGGTGCATATGGCGCAGGCGTGGACGGCCGAGCTCGGCGCCATCTCGGGTCTGCGGATTCGCTGGGATGAACCCCTCGCACGGTACACGACCTATAGGGTCGGAGGGCTGGCGGACGCTCTCGTGTGGGCAGACGACGCCCAGCAGACCGAGGCCGTCCTCGCGTTGGCGAAGGGGCGCGACATTCCGTTTCTTGCGCTCGGCCGCGGGTCGAACATGCTCGTGGCGGACAAAGGAGTGCGCGGCATCGTACTCAAGCTCGGACGAGATTTCGGTACCGTCGACGTCGATGGGGACACTGTCACCGCCGGGGCAGCCGTCCCTATGAGCGTCATGAGCAAGGAGTGCGCGAAGCGCGGGCTGAGCGGCGCCGAATTCCTCTTCGGCATACCGGGCAGCATGGGCGGAGGCATACGCATGAATGCCGGCGCGCACGGAGCGTCCGTTGGCGACATCACCGTGGCCGCGCGCGCGCTTGGGTGGGACGGCGCCACGTACGAGTTGTCGGCAGCCGATCTCGGGTTCGGCTACCGGACGTCGGAACTGGGTCGACACTTCTGCGGGCTGAGTGGCACGTTCCGACTGCGGCCCGACGACCCGGCGCGCGTTGAGGCCAAGACGAAGGAGTACTACTACCAACGTCTTGCATCGCAGCCGCTGGATCTTCCGAGCGCCGGCTGTGTCTTCCGCAATCCAGACGTGGCGTCGGCGGGGAAACTGATAGATGACCTGGGTCTCAAGGGACTCTCCTCCGGCGCGGTGAGAGTGTCAGAGAAGCACGCGAACTTCCTTGTCGCCGCCGATGGCGCGACCGCCGCGGACGTAGCCGCGCTCATACGGGACGTGCGCCTCCGTGTCTTCGACGCCACGGGCGTTCGGCTCGAACTGGAAATCCGGCTCGTTGGAGAGGAGCCCCCACAAGTTGCCCCGTGGTGAACCGACAATGAAACGTGTAGCGCCGTCTCGAACGGCCCGGCCTGATGTCGCCGGACCGGCCGCGCGCGCGACGCGTCCGTCTATCGGACGGCCCCCGTCGAAGCGCCTGCGAGGAAGGCGTTCGCGGCGGCGATGGGCGTTCGTCGTGGCGCTGAACGTCGTCGTTGCGGGCATCACCATCTCGGAAGCGGTCCAGTATCGCCAGGCGCGGGTATGGGCGGTCGAGCTGTTCCTCCTTGAGGAAATCCGTGTCACCGGCGCCGAGAGGTTCTCCGCCGCAGAGATACTGAGCGTGCTCGATCTCGCGCGAGGCGAGACGGACATGGCGGACGTTCTGCCGGGGCGCATCCATGGCGCGATCGCCGCTGCGTTCCCGGACCTGCGCGATGTCCTCGTGACGCGCGACGTGCCGGCCGGGACGCTGACCATCGACGTAGCGGAGCGACAACCGGTGGCACGCGTGCTGACTGCGGACGCGGTACACGTCATCGACCGAGAGGGGGTCGTCCTCCTCCGCCCGTTCGCGGCGCAGACCGAGGACGCGGAGGCATCCCCCGGCGACGATCTGCCGGCGATCACATCCGACACACCCACAAACGCAGCGGGGATGTTGGACGGCCCCGAAGTACTCCGTGCCTTCCGTCTCATGTCTGCATATGAGCACGTCGCAGCCGTCGGTCAACCGGGGGGGCTCCCGATGCGGCTGGGCGCTATCGACGCGCGTGAGGCGAGCCACATTGAGGTCGACCTCATCGGCCCGGCCGGCGCCTTGAGCGCGGCAGTGCTGGCCGAACACACGATGGCGGCCGGACTCCGCAACGTACTTCTGGTAGCTGAACGTCGCTCGAACGTCGAATCTCAGAGCATCCGCGTCGTCTCTTCCGACGGAGAAGTCGACGAGACCGCGCCCAGTTCCGGCAGCGACCACACCGAATTCATAGACGCGCGCTTTGAGAGCACCGTATATGTGAAATCCATACCCGGGGGTCAAGATGGCTAGGGAAGACATCGTCGTCGGCCTGGACATTGGCACGAGCAAGATTGCCTGTGTCATCGGCGATGTGAGCAAAGGCGCGCAGAGCGGCATTGAGATTATCGGTGTCGGCGTCGCCGAATCGCACGGGCTGCGCAAGGGCGTGGTCGTGGACATAGAGCAGACGGTCGGGTCGATCCGGCGCGCGGTGGAATCGGCTGAAATCATGGCGGGGGTTCAGATTGGGTCCGCCTATGCCGGCATCGCGGGCGGTCACGTCACCGGCCAGACCGCGCACGGGCTCATCGCTGTGGGCGACGGGAACGTCGTCACGCAGGAAGACGTCAACCGAGTGCTCAACGCCGCGAAGGCGGTGGCGATACCGATGGAGCGCGAAGTCCTGCACGTCCTCCCACAGACGTACACCGTCGACGAGATGACCGGCATACGTGATCCGGTCGGCATCACGGGCGTGCGCCTGGAGGTGTCCGTGCATATCGTCACCGGCGCGGTGACGTCCGCGGCGAATCTGGTGCGCTGCGCGCATCTGGCAGGTCTGTCCGTCGAGGATGTCGTGCTGGAGCCGCTCGCCTCGGCGGAGGCCGTCCTTACCGAGGACGAGACGAACATCGGCACAGCGCTCGTGGACATGGGCAGCGGGACATCGGACATCGTCATCTTCAAGAACGGCGCGCTGATGCACACGGCGTCGTTGGGCGTGGGCGGCTGGCACATCACCAACGATCTGGCGATGGGCCTGCGGATGACAACGCAGGAAGCGGAGGAACTGAAGCGCGCGCACGGCAGCGCCCTCCCCGACTCGGTCGACCCGCACGAGACGATCACGCTCGAGGCGCAGGGAGGCGCTCGGCCTCGCACCATCCTTCGACGCGAGGCGGTCGCGATCATCCAGCCGCGCGTGGTAGAGATGCTCGACCTGGTCCAGCAGGAGCTGCAGAAGAGCCAGCAGATGCTCCAAGGTGGCGTGGTGCTGACCGGGGGCACCGCCCTTCTCGATGGGGTGCAGGAAGTCGCCGAGCAGATGATGGAGATGCCGGTGCGCGTCGGCTATCCTCGCGATCTGCGCGGCCTGTCGGATCGCGTGCACAGCCCGATTCACGCGACGGGCGTTGGGCTCCTGCTGTTCGGCACACGAGAGCGCTGGAGCGGCAAGGGCGGGCAGCGGTTCATCAAGGGCAACCTGTTCGATAACATCTGGAGTCGGATGAGGGGTTGGTATTCGTATCTCAAGGACGACTACTTCTAGCCGTCCTTCGAGTGGCCCGGCGCCCTGGGGCGTCGGGATGCATGCCGCGCTCGGGCAGGCGACCGCCCCGGACGGTCGCGCAGGCACGCCCTAGCGTCGGCGCGGGCCACGGACGGGTGGTCGGAAGCTGCCGGGATCGGTGGGCGCGTGACGCGTCGTGTTCAGCGGCGGGATACGCGGACGTGGGTTGGACGGGATCGCGCGTGGCTAAGGAATCGGTCGCGCGCGAGCCGAGGGGTCGTCGTGTGAGTTACGAAGGGGTGTGCAATGCTCGAGTTTGAGAGGGATGACCAGTACGCCGCATCCATCAAGGTCATCGGCGTTGGCGGAGGCGGAAGCAACGCCGTCAAGCGCATGATCGAGTCGTCGCTGGAGGGCGTGTCGTTCTACGTGGTCAACACGGACCTGCAGCACCTGCAGATGTGCCACAACGCCGAGAAGATCCCCATTGGCGCGGCGCTGACGCGCGGGCTCGGCGCCGGCGCGAACCCGGAAATCGGCGAAAAAGCTGCCGAGGAGGATCGCGACCGCCTGGAAGAGATCGTCGACGGGGCGGACATGGTCTTCGTTACGGCGGGCATGGGCGGCGGCACCGGCACCGGCGCGGCTCCGCTCATCGCCGAGCTGGCCCGGAAGGCGCGCGCGCTGACCATCGGCGTGGTGACGCGGCCTTTCAACTTCGAAGGCACGAAGCGCAAGATGATCGCCGAGGACGGCATCGAACGGCTCAAGGAGGCCGCCGACGCCCTCATCGTCATACCGAACCAGAAGCTCCTCGACAACCTGGAACGCTCCACGGGGCTCATGGAGTCGTACCGCATTGCGGACGACGTCCTCTCCGCCGGGGTGCAGAGCATCTCCGACCTCATCACGCGCGGCGGCGAGATCAACCTGGACTTCGCGGATGTTCAGACAACGATGACGAACTCCGGGTCGGCGCTCATGGGTATCGGCTCTGCCGAGGGCGAGGACCGCGCGACGAACGCCGCTCGCAAGGCGATCACGTGCCCGTACCTCGAAGAGCAGTCGATCCACGGCGCGACGGGGCTCCTCGTCAACGTGTCGGCGGGATCGGACTTCCGCCTGCACGAACTCGACGAGGCGATGCAGATCATCCACGACGAGGCTTCGCCGGACGCGCAGATCCTGTTCGGACACGTCCAGGAGGAGGCGCTCGCCGGTAAGGTCAGCGTGACCGTGATCGCCACCGGTTTCGACCGGCGCGCGCTGGAGCATCGCCAGGCCGCGCGGGCCGACGGCGCAGCGGACGTTCTCGATCTGAACCGACTGTTGCGCAACGACTTCGAGGACTCGACGGAGAAGGAGACGGCCAGCCCGGCCGCCACCACCGAGGCGCTGGACGCGCGCGCGGTGAACTCTCAGGTGGTCGAGGACGCCCTCGACATCCCGACGTTCCTGAGGATCAACCCGAAGAACAAGCAGTAGGCCACCGACAGATGTCTGTGGGGCCTCCGCGGGTACAATACCGTGGAGGCCCTCGCCACTTCAGGCCGCGCGGAACACCCCGACGGGCATGTGACCGTGAAGCACGAGTACCTACAGCCAGGCGCGCTCGCGAGACTCGGCGGGATGGAATTCGTCGCGCGGATGGTGGTCGAAGGGTTCATGACCGGTCTGCACAGGAGCCCCTATCAGGGGTTCAACGTGGAGTTCGCCGAGCATCGTCAGTACATGCCCGGCGACGACATCCGCCACATAGACTGGCGCGTCTACGGCAAGTCCGACCGGCACTACGTAAAGAAGTTCGAGGAGGAGACGAACCTCAAGGCTTACCTCCTCGTCGACATCAGCCGGTCGATGACCTACGGCCGAGACGGCATGACGAAGCTCGATTACGCCAGGTATCTGGCCGCGTCGCTGTCGTATCTGATGCTTCGGCAGCGTGATTCGGTGGGCGTGGCAACCATCGGCGCCGGCATCGCTGAGTACGTGCCGCCGCGAGGGAGTCCCGCGCATCTCAGAGCCGTCATGGACGTGCTCGAGCAGGTGGCACCCGAGCCCGACACCAAGCTGGGCGCGGCGCTCCACGACCTGTCCACGCGGCTTGTGCGCCGGGGCCTGATCGTCGTTCTGTCCGATCTGCTGGACGAACCAGACGAGGTGCTCCGCGCGTTGCGCCTCTTGCGGCACCGCAAGCACGATGTCGTCGTGTTCCACATCATGGACGAGACGGAGCTGACGTTCCCCTTCCGCGAGCCGCTCGTGTTCCGGGATGTCGAGACGGGAGACACCCTCGCCGCGCAGCCGTCGCAACTCCGCGCGTCGTACCTCGACGCGGTGCAGGAGTTCCTGGAACGCTACCGCGCCGGGTGCGCGGCGCACGGCATGGACTACCGCATGATGAGCACCGCGACGCCGTTCGACGACGCCCTGTTCGCCTACCTATCCCGCCGCAACGGATGAGCCGCCGACGGCGTCGGTGAACGTGCGCTCCGCGTGGTCCAGATGCGTGGCTCCGCGGGCGAGAATGTGCATATAGTTCGCCGAGTCCCCGTCGAACGACCCGCCGTGATTCCAGGGTACCCACGACCGCGCGTTGCGATAGTGGCACACGAACGCCCGTCGCCATCTTTCCGCGGCGCTGTTCCGACGCGACCGATGTAGCAGATGTCCGTGGAAGAAGACGACATCGCCTGGGTCGACTTCGACGGGGACGACGTCGGGGTACGTCGCCGCTACGCGCGAGAGGGTGTTCGCGTCGTCGTCCAGGGAGCTGATCGCCTCGACCGTGTGGATGTCGGTGAACGCCCCTGCCGCGTGGACCAGGGCGCCACGGCCGGCGTCGGGGTACACCGGTTCGTGGTGCGATCCGGGCGCGACCCACAGGCACCCGTTCTCGGTGTCCGCGCGGTCGAGCGCCATCCACGCGCCGATGAGCGTGTCCGGGTAGGTTGTGATGTAGTACGCGTCCTGGTGCCAGCCCTGGCCGCCGTCGCCGGGCCGGTTGAAGAAGTACATCGTCTGCAACGCCAGCACATCTGGGCCGATGAGGGCTTCGAGCACGTCGAGCGCGCGTGGGTGAAGGAGATACTGCTCGTGCATGGCGTCGACGCGGTGCAGCATGTGGATGCGGGCGAAGCGGGCGTGCAACTCGTCCGCCGTCGCATCGGTTGGAGCGGGCGTCACGCCTTCCGGCGTCACGTGGCCCTCCAGTAGGTCCATGCCGTGCGCCAGCATGCTGTCCACGTCCGAGCCGCTGAGTAGGCCACGCGCGACGTAGAAACCGTCCCTGTGGTACTGCCGGTACGCGTCCACGGTGACGTCGTACCGGTCCTCGCGTGGCTCGGCCACGGGTCTGTAGCCCATTCTCACCCCCTTCTTATCGCGCGGCCTCCCTGGCAGTTGGCGCCGGGCGCGCAGCTTGGTCGATGTGCATTATAGGACAGGCGGAAGCGCGCCGCACAGAGATTCTGACAACGCGCCTCTGCCATGAGGTTCAGGCGAGCATCGCCATGTGGCGACGCACTTCAGCCTACGGACAATGGCTCCCGAAATGCGCGTCGGGCGAGTCAGCGCACGATGACGCGTACGCCCTCGGACGCATCCGAGGGGCCAGGATCATCGCCGGCGTACTTGCGCAGCCAGTCGCCGAGGGCTGTGGATCGGCGCGCGTCGAACGTGTGCCCGACTCCCTGCCACTCCTCCAGGGTCACGTCGGCGCCCCAGCGGCGGTAGACTGCCGCGGCCTCCAGGGCCCGCGGGTGATGTACCGTATCCGCCGTGCCACAGCCCACGAACACAGGCTTCCGCCAGATCGCGTCCTTCGAAGGGCGCCGCTGGTCGACGTAAACGCGGCCGGCCCCCAGCACCAATAGGCCCGCCAGTCGTTCCCCGAGATGCTCGCCGAGGACCGTAGTGGAATAGCCGCCCTGGCTGAACCCGCCCATGAACACCCGTTCGATGTCGACACTGTATATGCCGCTGAGCTGCGCGAGCGCCGCCTCGAAGTGCGCCACCTCGGCGCGCAGATTCTGATGCCGCAACCCGCTTGCGTACGTCTGCGTCCCGTATTCCAGGCCGGCGACAATGAACCCCTCGCCAGCTGTCGCCTGCCGGAACGGCCATGTCGTCGGTCTGCCTCGCGCACCGTGGTAGCACATGATGAGCGGCCAGTCGGCGTCGGCACTGTAGTCCGATGGGACGTAGACCACCATGTAGCTGTCGTTGCTTGGGGTGTCGATCCGCGCTTCGGCGCCCGGCGCAGTCCGTGTCGCGCGGGCGACATCCTCGAGGGCCTCGTCCCCCAGCAGGCCGGCCCCGGCGGGCATGGCGCATGTGATCGCCGCCGCCAACACGAGGGCAACGCTCGCGCCGTTGCAGATTCGCGGCCCATGCCGTACAAGAGCTGTAGGCTCGGTCGTCGCGCGACGGCTCATTCGACGACTCTGGGCGAGGCGTCTCGCGCGCGCGGTCCGTCCTCCTACGAGAAGGGAACCACACTGCATGTCCGGCCCTCTCTACGTCCGCGCGTCGGCGCGGGTGGCGTGCCTGGCGACGCTGCTCGCTTTCAGCGTCACGACCGCGCGCGCCCATGTCGGCGAGCATCCCTCGGTACATGATACGGTGAGCGGCGCGCTCACGCGCATGACGCGCGAGAGGTAATGCGCCTGATTGCCCTCGATCG
>NYZG01000125.1 GCA_002687025.1 Candidatus Poribacteria bacterium | reverse complement strand
GCGGGTCGTGGAGATGTGCGAGCCGTTCGTCATCGGCGGGCGCGAGTTCCTGCCCGACTACCCCATGCATCCCGGCGAGGACGCCGGCAAGGCGCTCACTCAGAAAACGCTCTCGGCGACGATCCGCCGCTATGGCGAGATTCCCGGCGACCTGCTGCCGCAGATAAGTCACGAGTTGGGGATGATCATCCGGTCGGGGTACGCGGGGTACTTCCTCATCGTCGAAGATGTCGTGAGATTCGCGCGTGAGAAAGGCATGCGCTACGCGGGGCGTGGCTCCGCGGGGGGCTCCGTGGTGGTGCGCCTCCTGGAGATCTCACGCATCGATCCGCGTCGAAAGCTGATGTTCTCGCGCTTCATGAACACCGATCGCATGCACGACCCCGACATCGACCTGGACTTCACGCGCGAGGACCGGGACAAGGTGACGCAGTACGTCACGGACGCGTACGGCGAGGATTACGTCGCGACGGTGTGCACCTTCCAGCGATACAAGGCGCGTGGCGCGTTCCGCGAGGTGGGGAAGACGCTCGGATTCCGGGAAGATGAGTTGGGCGTCATCGCGAAGCGCATCCCGTTCCACTCGCCGGCGGGGGAGATCGAGAACTACCTCGACACGGTGCCGGAGTTGCGCGCGCTGAACGTGACCAAGGAGCGTCTCACGCATCTCTTCCACTTCTGCCGTGAGATCGCCGGGCAACCACGACATATCGGGACGCACTGCGGCGGCGTGGTCATCAGCGGGAAGCCCATCTACGGGATCGCGCACCTGCAAGAGGCGGCGAAGGGGGTCAACATCATCCCCTTCGACAAGCGCGACCTCGAGAACGTCGAGATCCCCAAGCTGGACCTGCTGTGCCTGCCGATGTTCGGAGCCGTGAGGGACACGGAGGCGCACATGCAGCGCCAGGCGCTCACGTCTGACAGCTTTGGTGACAGCTATGGCTCCGGCGATGGAGATGGCGAACTGTTCGAGTACGACGCGATCCCCACGGACGACCCGGAGACGTTCGAGCTCATCAATACGGGTGAGACGGCGGGGGCGTTCAACATCCAGTCTCCGGCGCAGCGGGTGTTGCAGGCGGAGCTGAACGCTCAGAGCCTCGACGACATCATCGTCGCGGTGGCGCTGGTGCGTCCGGGTCCGATGAAGGACGACGGCAAGCGACGCTTCCTCGACGGTCGGGAGGACCCCAAGTCGATCGTGTATCCGCATCCGCTCACGGAGTCGATCCTGCGCGGGACCAACGGCGTGCTCGTGTTTCAGGAGCAGGTGAACGAGATCGGGCAGGCGGTCGCGGGGCTTTCGGCGGCCGAGGCGGACAAGCTGCGACGCGTCATCAGCGACCGCCCGACGGACGAGGACTTGGCCGAATGGCGGGAACGCTTCACGCGCGGCGCGGCGACCAAGGGCGTCTCACGTGGCGACGCGGATCGGGTGTTCGACTTCATCGGGAACTACACGGGCTACGGCTTCGCGGAGGCGCACGCGGTGTCGTTCGGAGACACGGCGTATCGGACGGCGTACCTGCTTCAGCATCATCCGGCGCCGTTCTACGCGGCGATGCTGAACCATCAGCCTATGGGCTACTACCCGACGTTCGTGCTGATGCAGGAGGCGAAGCGGCGGGGCATCGACGTGCTGCCGCTGGACGTGGAATACAGCCGCGAAGACTTCACCGCGGCGGAGAACACGATCCGCACGGGATGGCGCGCGGTGCATGGGCTCTCCACGCGGACGCGGGAGCGCATGGAGACGGAGCGTTACCTCGACCCGTTCGTGAGTCTCACGGATTTCGTGACGCGCGTGGAGCCTCGTCGGAACGAGTTGGAGATGCTCGCCTATGCCGGCGCGTTCGACCGGTTGTATCCGAATCGGCGGTCGCTGTTGTGGGCATTGGCGGAGAATCGGTTCGGGGCGGACCTGGGGGAGAATCCGCTGGGGTTGGAGATGCCGTCGTTCTCGCTGCCCGACGTCGAGGACTATACGGCGCTCGAGAAGTGCAGCCTGGAGTGGAAGTCCGTCGGGTTCTGCGCGAAATACCACCCGATGGAGTTCTATCGACCGCAGGGGTCCATGACGTGCGCGGAGGCGAAGTCGCTCACGGAGCCGCGACGTATCCGCGCCTCGGGCGTCACGGTGAACATCCACAAGCCCCCCACGCGCTCCGGCAAGACGGTCGTGTTCCTGAATCTCAGCGATGAGACGGGCATCATGGACGCCGTGCTGTTCGAGGACATCTACAAACGCGACGGCGCGGAGCTGTTCAAGGGCGGGATCGTCGAGATCGAGGGGTGGATGGAGCTGGAGCGGGGGAAGAACCTGATCGCGGCTTCTGTGAAGGCTATTCAGCGATGACACCGAGACCGCCTACTCGCCTTCCTGTGAGCCGAACTCTCGCCTTCGGTGCTCAGCCTCGCGGGTCGCTCGCCGACGGTCACCCAACGCTATCCGCTCGAGGTAGCTGCGGTAGTCGTCTAGGAACGCCATGACGGCAGGATTGTCATCGTCCGGCCATTCCTCGATCTCGGCTGCCTTGCGTTCGTGCGCCTCTGCCATCCCGTACTCACCAGTCACCACCCCGGTATTCGATAGCACTGACTGCAGTCGACTCCTGATACCGTCGTAGTCTGGCCCAGCCGCGTAGGCCACGATAATGGCCTTGCACGTAGTCCACAGACTTTCCGTGCCGTCGTATTTATCGAGCACGGCGAACAGCGGCATCAGACTTCCGGCGTCGTCGGGTCGGATCGACGCAACAAGGTGCTGCTCGATGGGCTCGCCGTACACAGGCCATGCCGCGTGCAGGAGATCTGCGGCCGCCAGCCGGTACCGCCACCTGGATTCCTCCCCCTCTGCGTCCGCCCACCCCAGAACCGCAGGTACGACCACCGCAGCGTGTTCCGCCAGTGCCACGCCGAGCTCGTAGAAGCTCCACGGCACCGCATCGCAATGTCGGCGCTGCCCTCGTTGCTGCCCCCGTTCCGCCTCCGTTGCGTTGGCCTCCCTGGCGACGCGATCTCGGAAAAACTCTACTACTCTCTCCGGGTGCGCCTCGGCGATCGGTTTGAGGAAAGCTTCGGCCTCCAGTCCTATGACCCCAAGCGGCAGGAGCGCTTCCAGCACCGTTTCTGGCGCGTCCGCCGCCAACGCGCTGGCGACGCCTTCCACATGTGCGAGGGTAGCGACCCACGCCGTGTGTTCCAGGCCGGAGAGTTCCCTTACCACGCCAACGAGACGAGGGCGTGCGTCCGCATCGTCACCAAGACAGGAGGCGAGCGAGTGTGACAGAGCCGTCAGCGCCTCCCCATCACCCTCGGTCCTCGCTCTCGCAAGGACCCGGTCGGCGAGGTCCGTGTCCAGTTGCCCGGCAGAGGCGCAAACGGCAGCGCACGTGGCCAGATGCTTGCTGTCGTCCACCCACCCAGTCAGCAGGTCGTATAGACCGTCCTGGGCAGGGCTCTCCTGGAGCCCGGTGATGATGGCGTAGTGCATGGGTTCCAGCTCCAGTTCATGGTCCTGAAGCAAGCGAAGCGCGAATTCCGGTCTGTCACGGCCGAGCAAGTGTAGGAACTCCCCCATCTGCAGGTATGCCCCCGGCTCCGCCTCATAGGACGCCATCATCGACACTATGCGCGCGCGCCACTGCCCCGATGTCTCCTCCGTGACGAAACCAACGTATTCCTCGGTCCTGGCCCGCCTCTCCTCCCTCTCTCGCGCGAAGTCGAAGTCTGGGTTCAGGCGACCGCCATGCCCGATCAAGGTGCGGAATACCTGGTACTCCTCGTTCTCGGCAAGGGCGCTCTCAGTCGTCGCCAGAGAGGGTAGCGCTTGCTCATCGAAGCGCCTTCGCACCCAGTACAGCTGTTCCTCGACGGCCAGCAGTAGATGACCATCGGTGTCGGGTCGCCGAGAAAGCGCGGCATAGAACGCCGTTATCTCCCGCGTGGTCGCCGCCAGCACTTGGTCTAGCTCGTCGGAACTCCCCCAATGGGAAGCGCGTGTACCTTCCGACAGGGCCTCCACGACCTTCAGCCTAGCAGGCACATCTCCGACCACTTCATACGCGCGGACGAGAACCCGCGCGCTCCGTGCCCTAACATCTGCGAGTTGGTCGCTCCCGAGCAATGGCCCCGACCTGATGGTGAAGCTGTCTGCGTCCACCATCGCAGCGCCCTCAAACGAGGGATTCAGCATCTCCTTGGCCGCCACGACCAGAGAATTGAAGCCACTCACGACTTCGGCGTCTGCCCAGCCTTCCATGACCTCACACAGTCGGATCTGTACCGCATAGTCCACCGTTTGCAGGACGTCAAGGTTGTACTCGGACAACCGACGGATGCCACCTAGAGCCTTCTCCTGCACGGCCGGGTCATCTTCACGTGCCAGATCGGCAAGGAGCGCAAATGCCTCGTCAGGGCAGTGATAGCGCAGGGCGTCTATCAGACGCACGCACGTCTGCGCCACGTCAGCGAAACCGAAGCCATGGAACGCACCTATCGAGAGCTGCAAGGGCACGCGACCCAACTCGCGAGAGCGGGCCAGAGCATCCCGCACGAGCGTCACAATGTCGACATCGGTGGGGGTCCTGTCGCCCAACCGTTCGACGTATTGCGCCAGCAATTCCAATTGACGGTATAGCTCATTGTTCGAGGGCGCCCGGCTCACATCGTCGAGAAACTGCGGGCCGAATACCGCTTGGCCTTCGCGCAGCCTCTGGAAGGAATAATGGATGAACTCGATATGGTGGGTCGCTGGGCGGATGTGTTCCCTCATGACAGTGGCGAATTGCTGCCGGATCGCCGCGAATGCGTCGGGGGCGAAATCGGGTAGGTCTTCCGGCGGCTTGTATATGGTGTCGTGGGTCATCTCCGACCACGCATGGTACAGGACGGTCGAGAGTTGGATTTCGCACTGTAGCCCGTCGAACCGTCTGTACTCCACCAGGTCCCTTCGGGTGTCGCCGAGCGACACCGTCAGGTGAATGGCGTTGTAGTCCTCATCGCTGTCGTGCGTCCTGCTATCGTGGACGTCGAACTCCTGCCGCACGTCGGACACGAATTCGTCTATGTGGCTCTCGACGTAGAACAGTACGCGGCACCCGGCGAGATCCCTCGTAGGGTACGTGGCACCCTCGTCAAGCTTCCTACGGAGGGATTCCAGGGACTTCGCGCGAGATGAGACCTGGTACCCCACGAAATCATGGGGTTGGAGCATAGCCTCAAGGGCCGCGTGGACCGCCCGTGCGAAGTCGGCGTACCTGTCTCGATCACCCCGGTAGGCCTCCATGGCATCATCTACCTGCGCGTCGCTGGCTTCCACCGGTTCGCCTAGGCCCGCCATGGCTTCCCCTCATGCAACGTATGCCTGGACCCCGGCACACCCACGGCGCGGCGAGAAGGCCCAAACAGCGTCTCGTGTTTCTATATTCTCAATCATAGCACGCCCGCCGGCGGACGGCCGTGGACGGGGATGGGACTGACTATGAGAGGCGGGAATCCACGTGTCGGCTCGTACGCAGCTTCACGCGAGCCGACGCGGGCTGTACGCGTCGCTGCGTCCGAGCCAGAGCCCTAGCCCGGGCCCAGCACCTTGTCTCCATCGACCCCGCCGTCCCGAGGGCCCACCGCCTCTTACGGTCCGACGTTCGTGACCTAGCTCGCGGCCTTGCGGATGAGACAGATGCGCCTCTGGCGGGCGTCGAGCGCCCACAGGTCGTCTCCGTCCAGTGCGATGCCGTTCGCGTCGCCGCCAAACGGTTTCTCGCCCCAGTCGAGCAGCGCGCCGTGCCGACTCAGGTCGCTCTTGATGAGGAACGGCGCCCAGACGTCCACGTGCCACACGGCCGAGCCGTTGCCGGCGAGATCCTTGGGGATCGGCCCGCCGAGCACACGGTTTTCGGTCTTCTCCGGGTTCTCCGGGTCGACGATCACGCCGCATCCCAGGAACCCGTCTCCCACGACGAGCCTGTCGCCGGCCTGCGTGACGCCGTTGATCCACTCCATGTTCTCCAGCGCGATCGTCTGCTCGATGTCGCCGGTCTCCGCGTTGAGCTTCATCAACCGCTTGGGCTCGCTCTGCGAGACGGCCAGGCCGTCGTCCCACCTGCCGACGCCGGACGTCGACCCGTCGGGCAGACCGATTCGGCGCAGCACCTCGCCATCGGTCGCTGAGACGGCGACGGCCTCGGTTCGGTCGGCGCAGCATGTCCAGAGGCGACCGCCGTCCCATGCCAAGGTGTGGCAGTCGTCCGCCGGCGCCGGTATAGTCCTGACGACTTCCCAGTCCGGTGGCAGAGGGGGCAGAGCGCAAAGCGGCTCTAGAAGGCCGTGCATACCAAGCGCGCGCAGCACCGGCACGCTACGATCACCCCAGCCGCCGTCGCTCTCCTGCCCGCGGAGGATTACCGGGACCTCCCTCGCAAGCAGCTCCCGCGCGGCAGGATGGCTCACCTCAGACGCCAGCCGGACGAACCCCCAGGGATCCTTGTAGCTCAGGCAGCCGACCTGGTTCACGTCCTGGGCGATTCGCGCCACCCAACGCGCGACGGTCGGGGCCGTGTCCACGTAGTCGCGGCCGTGCCAGAGCGTGATCAGGTGCTCGATGGGCGTCCACGGGCAGCCTTCCCAGATGTCGCCCCATTCGTCTTCACGTTCGAGGAGGTGGCGCAGGCCATCGCGAACGACACCCGCGTACCGCGGGTCGTCCGCAAGGCCGAGCAGGCAGAGCGTCCGAATGTCGTAAATCCCCAGCGGGTCCACCTGATTCGGCTCCGGGTTCCCCATGATGGCCGCGACGGCCTTGCGCACCTCGGGCCGGTCGGACGGGCATCCCATCTCGGCCAAGCGTCCGAGCGCTTGCGACGTGAACTGCAGCGCGTGATCGGGATCGTCGCTGAGCGTTCCGTCCGGGAACTGGCCGTCCAGGATCGTGTCGATTGCCGCCTGGATCAGGCCGGCGTCTTCTGCCGTCGCCGACCCGAAGACGGACTTCCGCATGAGCGCCGCCTGCAATGCATCGCTCTCGTTGACGAACTCCATGGGATCGTAACGGAAGCCGTACGCGGAAGCAGCTCCGGTCGCCGTCCCCTTCTGCGCCACGCCGGCCTCAGCTCCCGCGGAAATCGCCGTCGTCGCCCACCGTAGCGCCACGCTCAACATGCGTCGCTCCTATCGTGCGGCTGCGTTCGCGGGTGTCCGAGTCAGACTGTCGACCATCGTTCGCCTGCGGGGCGTCGGCCGGCCATTGCGCACGACTACGAACGAGAGTCAACGACGGTTTCGGCAGAGCTGCTTGCGATCGGTTCGTCATCCCGTCGACGCGATCGCGTGGCGAGGCCGATGGCGTCAGCAATCGGTACACACCGCGTGTCAGCTTCCGATACGTCCTGTCCGCGTGCGTCACAGGCGACTCCTGTGTCCCGGCGACGGGCCGACATGTCAGGTTTCGGTACGACGCCGCGAGCAGACTCCTGACGCGCTCGGACAGGCATCCCCGCCCATGACCGCGTTCGCGCACCCCGTGCACTTCTGGCACGAAGGTTGATATGGAAGCAGCGTGCGGGCTCGCCGCGGGCGCCATGCGGACGGGGTCTCAGCGCGCGGCATTCGCGCTAGGCGGATACGGAAGGCGTGCGCGGAGCTTCCGTCGGCGTGCGCGACGCCGCGTGGTCGCGCCCGCGGCATCGATGGGCTCCGTACGGAGCGGCCACCGGCCCTGGCGAGTCGACGGGGCAAGCCGTCGGCCCGCGCTTCGTGATAGCGTGTGACGGCTCGAACGCGGCCGCGGCGTCAGATGGTGGCCGGTCGAGTAGGCGCGGACGGGAGGCGCCATCGTACGGCGACGGGTCGCACAGAGAGGATCGCCCAGATTGAGGATGAGACAGCCGGTTCGCACCGTGTGGCGTGTCTTCGCACGGAAGGCGCCCGTCTACGCGCAACTCATAATCACGCGTCGCTGTAACCTGAGTTGTGGGTACTGCCTCGAATACGACAACGCGTCGGCCCCGGTGCCCCTGGACACGCTGAAGCAGCGGATCGACGCTCTCCATCGACTCCATGTGACATCTCTGACGCTGCTGGGCGGCGAGCCGCTCATGCACCCGCAACTGTGCGATGTAGTGCGCCACGCGGCCCGCAAGTGCATCACGACGCTCATCTCCAACGGATTCCTGCTCACGCCCGGCATCATTGACGATCTGAATGAAGCCGGACTCGACCACATGCAGTTGAGCGTCGACAGCCTGATGCCCACGCCGGACATGTTCATCCAGAAGTCACTCAAGAGCCTGCGGCGACGTCTGGAGATGCTCCGGGACAGAGCGACGTTCGCCCTGCACGTCACGACGGTGCTCTGCCCGGAGACCGTCGACGGCTTCGACGAGTTCGTCGGGGAGATAGAGACCCTGGGCATCCCCGTGTCCCTGGGTCTCGTCCACGACGAAGACGGCCGCGTCGCCGTGCAAGGGCAGCCCTACATAGACGCCTGGCACGCCTTCCACGAACGCGGCGGCCGGTTCGCGTCCATTGAGCGCGAATACGGCTCCTCGCTGCTGAGAGGCGAAGAGCCAGAGTGGCACTGTCGCGCGGGCCATCGCTACCTGTACGTCGACGAGCACGGCGCCCTCCAGCTCTGCGCGTCGCAGACGGGCCGCATCGGTAAGAACATCGTCGACTGTAGGCCGGCAGACCTACGCGGATACGGCGACAGGAAGAAGGGCTGCGAGCCTGGGTGCATCATCGGCTGCGCGTATCGGGCTTCGGTCATCGACGACAATCCGCTCCCGCTCGTACGCGACTGGTTGCGGGGCGAGATGCGACTGCGCAGGTCGGCGCGGGCGGGGCTCGCGCGCTCCGTCGATGCCCGCGATTCGGCGAGGACGTGATGCCACGTTCGCCCGAACACCCCACGTCGTATCAGAGCCCACGGCAGGGCGCCGCCCCGCCGCGGCAGGCGGCCGGGCGACGTTCGCGCGACGGCGAAGGCCCGCGCGCGTATCCAACGCGGATGCTCATTCTCGCAGGCCTGTTTTCGTGGGCCATCGGCGCCCAGGCGCCCTGCGCGTCTGCGGCCTCCGCTGTCGGCACCGCCGTCTCCGACGATGCCCACGGCGACGGTGGCGTCCGCGCGCTCGGCCCGTTCTACCCGACTGCAATCAGAGCCGCGGTCGAAGAGACCGAAGGTGATGCCGAGCTCACGCCGTACCCGGCGTTCCGCGCGGAGCTGATCGCACTGGTCCGGCGAAAGGCGCAGGAGGTGCGGCCGCTTGACATCAACGATCGTGCCGCCGGTCTACTCGGAGGACGCGGACGCCCTGCCGTGGTATTCGAGCCCCAGGAGGTGCAGACCTTCTGGCGCGCCTGCTCGCAGGATCCGGTGTCGATCCTCCGCGCGATGGCCCTCATCGCCCGAGTGGTGCATCGCATGGACGTGGTCTTCTACATGAACGGCAGCGACATGCGCGCGGCGTTCGACGATAACGGGCTGGAATCGGGCTTTGCGATGCCTGTCGCGAACCTTGCGATGTTCGCCTACATCCCCGACGCGTCTCGTGCGGAGCCGGACTTTCAGTGCAGATTCCTCGCGGTATACGAGAAGTCGTACGCACACAGTCCTCCAACGGAGGTGGTGAACGCCACACTCAGGATCGGATCCGGCGACACCGCGCTGTTCCAGAACCCCTGGGATGAGTCGGCGCCGGTGATCTCCGGCCACATCGTGGAGGGCGACATGATCTACGGCGCCCATGGCGTTGGGGCCGTCGGCATCCGCGGCGTGGCCGGGCGCAAGCGTGGCTTCGTCGGCGCGCTGCAAAGGGTGCTGTTCTTCCTACCCGAAGCGATCACCGGGATGGTCCTGAGAGACGGCGACCTGTACATCGACGCCCTGGTCGACCAGCGGATCGAGGACTTCGAGTCGTCGGGCTACGCCGTACACGCTCGCGAGCCAGACAGGTCGAGTTGGCGCAGATAGCTGCGCTCGATCGGAGCAACTTGCCGCCCCCGAAAGCGCACAGCGCGTCACTCAGCGGCCGGTCTGCCACGCATGGGCCCGCAGAAGTACGAACGCACGATGTCCTTCTTGAGGCCGCGCGGCGCATCTGCCACAATCGCGTCGTCCCACTCCCCAACCCCTCGGCGGATGCCGGATGTCACACAGCCTCGGATCGCTCGTCGCCCCGGTCGCCGCAATGGTCCTTATCGCCGGGTGTAGCACGGCGCTGTGGCCGTGGAGCCGCGGCAAACAGCGCGACGAGCCGCGCCTGAACCACGTCCAGGCCTTGGGCAGCCATAACAGCTATAAGCAGGCCATCGCGCCGGAGCTACTGCGCGTCATCGCGGAGCGTGACGCGGACCTCGGGCAGGAGTTGGACTACTCGCACATCGCCCTGTCCGAACAGCTCGACCTCGGCCTGCGCCAGCTGGAGATCGATGTCTTCCACGACCCGGACGGAGGGCGCTACGCCGACCCGCTCGGAATGAGGATGCTGCAGGTCAGCGGATGGAATCCCGGCCCCGATTACGACGTCGAGCGGTACATGCAGGAGCCGGGCTGCAAAGTGCTCCACGTGCAGGACATCGACTTTCGCAGCAACTGCATGACTCTCAAGCGCGCGCTGGAGGAGCTCATCGACTGGTCAGAACTGCATCCGGGCCACCTGCCCGTCGCGATCACGATGAACGCAAACGACTCCGCGATACCCCTTCCGGGCTCGGTCGAGCCGCTTCCCTTCGACGCCGCAGCCTTCGACGCCCTCGACGCCGAAATCCGCGCCACGCTTCCCCCGAAGATGCTCATCACGCCGGACGACGTGCGCGGCAAGGCGGAGACGCTGGAGTCCGCCGTGCTCGCGGGCGCGTGGCCGACGCTCAGCAAGGCCCGAGGCAGGTTCCTGTTCGTTCTCGACGAGGGTGGCGATAAGCAGAAGGCGTATGTCGACGGCCACCCGTCTCTGCGGGGACGCGTGCTGTTCGTCGCTGCCGACCCCGGAACGCCCGAGGCGGCCTTCCTCATCATGAACGACCCAATCGGGAGCGGGGACGAGATCGCGCGGCTCGTGGCGTTGGGGTATGTGGTGCGGACGCGGGCGGACTCCGGCACGGTGGAGGCGCGGGAGGGCGACTACTCACGCGCGGAGGCCGCCGCCGCATCCGGGGCGCATTTCATCAGCACCGACTACTACCAGCGCGACCCGCGGATGGACACCGGCTACGAGGTACGCCTGCCCGACGGCGCCACCACGCGATGGAACCCGGTGACGGCCGCCGACCACGCCAAAGCCGAACTCGCCCCATAGTCGCGAGCGGCTATTTCAGGACCACGAATCGCCGCATCTCCGCGTACGCGCCCGCTTCAATGGCGTACACGTACGTGCCGCTCGCCACGCGCTCGCCCAACGCGTTTCGCCCGTCCCAATAGGCCGCGCCGTCGCGCGCGACGTAGTGTCCCGCCGATCGACGGCCGAGGTCCAGCACGCGCACTACCTGACCGGACGTGTCGTAGATGTGGATCGTCACGTCGGCGACATCCCCTAGCTGGAACGGAATCCACGTCTCGGGATTGAACGGGTTGGGGTAGTTCTGGTAGAGCCGCGACGCGCGCGGCGCCACGGCCGCGGCCAGCGATTCAGCGTCGACGGTCGGCAGCGCGCGTCGACGCAAGCCACGGTCGTCCGCGGTGACGATGCGATCTACACGTACCGCGTTCTGGAGTCGGTAGTCGTCGGCCTTCACGCGGAACGCGAGGCGCGCGTACGGGGCGCCTTCCGGCGCGTCCCCCGCCGTCACGCGCGCGAACGCGACATCCAGTTGACCGGGCCGCGGCTCGTTCACCAGGCGGAAAGCCGCGGGTAGGGCGTCGCCAGCGGCGGCGTCGATAACCTCCAGCACGGCCGGGTTGTACGACAGCGCCAACTGCACGCCGCTCGCGTCGGCGGGCGCCAGAGGCGCCAGCGTCACGTCCAGCCTGTCGGGCGCGGGGCGCGCGTAGATGACGCTCACGGGCGCCGGACTCGTCGGCGCCGCGAAGATGTCGTCCGCCACCGGCAGAAGCACGCCGCCGACGAATCCCTGCGCCGCCAGAACCAGGTCCGAGATGTCGATGGACCCGTCGTCTGTGATGTCCGTGACGGCGACCTCGACGCCGATTTCAATCGTCGTCCCGAACGCTTGCGCGACGAGGATGATATCGATGATGTCGTTGGCGCCATCGTCGTTGAGATCGGTGGCTTCGCGACCCGCTCGTCTTGCGG
>NYZG01000124.1 GCA_002687025.1 Candidatus Poribacteria bacterium | reverse complement strand
GCTCCGCGCGCGGCAGCGCGCGCGACGCCCTTGAGGAGCGAGCGCTCCGCGGGCTTGGACGCGGCGGCTATGACAAGGCATGGCAGGCTGGACGCGCTACGGCAGAGGCCGACATCGTGTCACTCGCGCGCCAGTTCGTCGACGAGGCAACATGCCGCGATACGTAACATGGTGACGACAGGCAGGGCTGCGCGTCGCCAACGGCTTGGGGAGGCTGCATCGATGGCGCGATCTTGCTCCGTGTTCAGCTCTGTCTTGGTGTTGTCGCTCCTCTGTGTGGCGACTTCCGGCGCGCAGGAGGGCCGAGTCTGGGGCTTCCATGTCATCCCACACGGCCCACAGTGGGCCTCGAGGTACCTCGGCAGAGACGAGGGCCTTGGCCCAGTCTACGCCGTGGCGTTCAGCCCAGATAGACGGGTTCTAGCGTCAGGCGGCGGCTCGCGGGAAGTCCGACTCTACAGCGTGAACACAGGCGAAGTCGATGAAAGCCTGGTCCATCCGTCCGCGGTGCTGGCCGTGGCGTTCAGCCAAGACGGGTCGATCCTTGCCGCCGCGAGTGGCGACGCGGTGCACTTGTGGTCGACCGAGCCCGTGCGGCAGATCGGGCGACTGCTGGGACATGAAGGCGTCGTGACCTCTGTTGCCTTCGACCCGGGCGGCGGCCGTGTGCTGTCGGGCAGCGAGGACGGCACGGCGCGCCTGTGGGACGTGGCCGCCCTTGACGAAGTGGGAATGGTGGAACACGCGGCCTCGGTGAATGCCGTAGCCTTCCACCCGGACGGCCACCTGATGGCCACTGGCAGTAGCGATCAACTGGCCGCGATCTGGGTCGCCAGTACCCTCCAGCGATTCACGAGGCTCGCACACCCAGGGTCGGTGTCTACTGTTGCTTTCTCGGCCACCGGGACTGTGTTCATGACGGCCAGCGCCAACGAGGTAGTTCTGCGAAGCGCGCCAACGTTCCGTCGCCGCTCACGTACGTTCTCGCTCGAGGAGCCCGTGAGGAGTGCCACGTTCCTCGGGAGCGTTGGGGTAGCCGTGACGACCATCGGCGAGGGCGCGGCCCAGCTACTGCCGGTCGACGCAGAACTCGCCCCGGTCGTCCTGGAGCCCACGGGCGTCCTCTCATTGGCGCTGTCGCCCGATCGCATCTGGTTCACCGGAGGTTCCGTGGACGGTAGGACGTTGCTCTGGAACGTCTGGGAACACCTGCATGAGGAAGCAACGTATGTGCACGCCGCTGGGAAAGCCGCCACCCACTGGGCCGGAGTCAAGGGCCGCCGGTAGGGCCCGACTCAACTCGACCGCAAGTGGCGGCCCACCCAGTCGTACAGCGCCGATTCGGCTTCAGGCGGGAAGGCATGGCCCTGCCGGTGGTTGATGAACGCGATCCGATCACGCGCGCGCATGGACTCGTAGAGCGGCAGCACGCTGCGGATAAACGGCCAACTGCGCTCGCCGTCCGCGGAATCGCCGCCCAGCAGGAGAAACGCCCGAGGCGCGATGAGCGCCATCAGTTCGTGATGCTCCCGCATGAAGTGCGACGACTTCGCCTGGCCGCCCAGGTACCACGGGTCGTGCCAGTTCGAGAACGCGACGCCGATGCCACCTTCGCTACTGACGGTGGCCCCAACACGGTCGTCGAACGCCGCGTGGTACAGCGCTTCCTTCGCGCCCAGCGAATGCCCGACGCTCCCTATGCGCGTGCCGTCCACGTCCTCGCGCGCCACGAGAATGTCCGTGGCGCACATCGCGTCCCAGGTCATCTTCCCGATGCCCGTCCAATTCGGGTGACGGGCCTTGAATGCGTCCATCACCGGGTCGAGCACGTCGCGCAGGCTGTCGACCACGTTGCGGTCGTCCCACAGGAAGCATCGCGGCGAGATGGTCACGTACCCGCGTCGCGCCAGGTTGAGGCCGAGCTGTCGTTCCTTGGCGCTCGCAAGGCCGGCCGGTTCCAGTATGGACGCGTTGACCGTCGGGTGAAGGACGACCACGCCAGGATGTGGGCCGTCGCCGTCCGGGCGACATAGGTACGCCTCGACGAAGATGCCGTCCTCGATCTCGTAGCGCAGCAACTCGCGGATCACGTCGCCCTCGACGCTTTCCGACGACAGAACGTCGGGGTCGAGTGTCGGTCGCGGCGGGAATGCCCCCATGGTCTGCATCCACGCGTCGTGGAGGTCCGCGCGGCGAGTGGGCCAGTCGTCCGTCGGGATCGTGGGCAGATCAGGCGCGTCGGCAGGCAGGTCGTCCGGGTTGCGCTGCGCGTCTGCGAGCCAAGGTAGCATGGGCGGAATCCTGGGCGTAGCGCCTGTCGGCGGTGGCGCCGCGTACCATACTCGGCCGGAGACCGGGCGGCAATGGCGCGGCTCCTACGACTGCGCGCCGTTCACCCCGAAGTACCTGCGGCCCATCGCCAGCGCGACGCCCACCAGCCCGATGAGCACGGGCACTTCCACGAGCGGGCCGATCACGGCCGCGAACGCCTCTCCCGAGTTGATCCCGAAAACTGCCACGGCCACCGCGATGGCGAGCTCGAAGTTGTTGCTAGCCGCGGTGAACGAGAGCGTCGCGGTCTTCGGGTAGTCCGCGCCGACCCACCGGCTCATGAAGAACGAGACGAAGAACATGACGATGAAGTAGATCACCAGCGGTACCGCGATGCGGAGCACGTCCATCGGAATCATAAGTATGTGCTCGCCCTGCAGCGAGAACATAACGACGATCGTGAAAAGCAGCGCGATGAGCGTCAGCGGCCCGATGCGAGGCGCGAACGAACCCTCGTACCATTCCCGCCCGCGCGCCCTAACCAGCGTGAACCGCGTCAGCATGCCCCCGAAGAACGGGATGCCAAGATAGATGAGGACGCTCTTCGCGATGTCCCATATCGTGATCTGGACGAGCGCCCCCTCCAGCCCGAACCACCCCGGCGCCACCGTGATGAACACGTACGCGTACACCGAGTAGAACAGCACTTGAAAGATGGAGTTGAACGCCACGAGACCGGCCGCATATTCCCGATCGCCACCCGCCAGGTCGTTCCACACGATCACCATCGCGATGCACCGCGCGAGACCGATGAGAATCAGACCCACCATGTATTCGGGCTTGTCGCGCAGGAACGTGATCGCGAGGCCGAACATGAGAATCGGGCCGATCACCCAGTTCTGCACTAGCGACAGCAAAAGCACGCGCGTGTCGCGGAACACATCACCGAGCTCCTCGTACCGCACCTTCGCCAGCGGCGGGTACATCATGAGAATCAGCCCAACGGCGATGGGGATGGACGTCGTGCCCACCTGGAATCGCGTGATGAGCTCCACGACGCCGGGGGCCCCGTACCCGAGACTCACGCCAAGGGACATCGCGAGGAAGATCCACAGCGTCAAGTAGCGGTCGAGCAGTGAGAGTCGGCGAGGGTTGGAGTCGATCATGCGATCCAATCTGCGGTGCTGTGGCGACACCCCTCGAATGTAGAAGGAAGCCGACGGCGTGACAAGCGACGCCCCGCGCCCGGCGCATGTTATACTGCCCCTCGCTCCCTCGAAGCCGCCACGCACACGCGCAACCTCGGGATCGGGAGATACGCCATGGCCCGTTGGCCGCACATGTCGCTTGCGCTCAGTTTCGCCGCGATGCTCCCGGTTCTCCACGCGGATGCCGCCGCGCAACGTCAGCTCGGCGCGCGCGACGCCGTCAGCATCGAGGCCGACGGCCTATGGTTCAAGGATCTGAACGGCAACGGCTCGCTGGACATCTACGAGGACTGGCGGGCGCCCACCGATGCGCGCGTCGACGACCTACTCGGCCGGATGAGTCTCGCGCAGAAGGCCGGGCTGATGGTCCACCCGGCGCATGGCATGGGCGAGGGCGGCGCGCTCGCCGAGGACTCGGAGGTACGATGGCCAGGCAGCGACACGCCCCAGACACTGCCAGGGTCAGCGGAGATTCTTGGCCGCCGCTACGTCCGTCATGTGCTCACGCGCACGGACGAAGCCCCGGATGTCATCGCCACGTGGAACAACAACGTCCAGGAACTCGCCGAAGGCGAGCCGCTCGGGATACCCATCACGATAAGCAGCGACCCGCGGAACCACTTCCGTCACACTCCGGCAGGCTACACCGTCCAGGCCGGTGAGTTCTCGCAGTGGCCGGAGCCGATAGGCCTCGCGGCGACGCACGATCCGGAGCTGGTTCGACGGTTCGCGGAGATTGCATCGCAAGAGTACCGCGCGGTAGGCATCCGCACGGCGCTGCATCCCATGGCCGATCTCGCGACAGAACCGCGTTGGGGGCGCATCGCCGGGACGTTCGGCGAGGACGCGCAGATGTCGGCGAAGATGACCGCGGCGTACGTCCGCGGCTTCCAGGGCGAAGGTGGCCTGAATCCGGATAGCGTCATCACGATGACGAAGCACTTCCCGGGCGGCGGGCCGCAGTTGGACGGCTTCGATCCACACATGGAACACGGCCGCGAGCAGGCGTACCCGGGGGACAATCTGGCGTACCACCTCATTCCATTCAGAGCCGCGATCGACGCGAAGACGGCACAGATCATGCCCTACTACGGCATCCCCGTGGGCATCACGCCCGAGCCGGTCGGCATGGCCTTCAGTCCCGAGATAATCACCGATCTCCTGCGCGACGACCTGGGCTTCGACGGCGTCGTGTGTAGCGACTGGGGCATCACGTCCATGATGGCCTGGGGTGTCGAGGACCTGAGCGTCGAGGAGCGGCACGCCAAGGCGCTCGACGCGGGCATCGACCAGTTCGGCGGAGCGGACGACCCCTCAATCATCGTCGGGCTCGTCGAGACGGGCCGCATCACGGAGGCGCGTCTCGACGAGTCCGTGCGGCGCCTTCTCCGCGACAAGTTCCTGATCGGCCTGTTCGAGGACCCGTACGTAGATGCCTCCACGGCCATGGACGCTGTAGGTAACGAGCAGTCCATCGCGGCTGCCGAGGAGGCCCAGCGCAAGTCGGTCGTCCTGCTGTCGAATCGGGGTTCCGCGGACGGCATGAAGCTGCCGCTGGCGCAAGGCCTCAAGCTCTACATCGAGGAGGTCACACCCGAGGCCGCGGCCAGGTACGGCGACGTCGTGGAAACGCCGGAAGAGGCCGACATCGCTATACTGCGCGTGAAGACGCCGTTCGAGCCGGGCGAGGGCTTCTTCGCGTCCTTCATCCATGAGGGGAACCTGGCATTCGAGGGCGCGGAACTGGAACGCATACGCGCGGTCATGCACGCCAAACCGACCGTCGTCGTGGCGTATCTCGAACGGCCGGCGGTGCTCACGGACATCGTCGCCGACGCCGCGGCCGTACTCGGCACGTTCGGCGCCGGCGACGGGGCCGTCCTGGACGTGATCTTCGGCGAGTTCCCGCCGTCTGGTAAGCTACCCTTCGAGCTACCACGGTCCATGGAAGCCGTGGAAGCTCAATTCGAGGATGTCCCGTACGATTCCGTCGATCCCCTGTTCCCGTTCGGCTTCGGCCTGACTTACTGAGGTAGACCCCGTGACACCCGACTACGCAGGCGATGTGCGAGACGTACGCACCATCAGCGCGCTGCCCCGACCGGGGCCGTACGACAAGATATGGATTCCCTTCATCGAGCGATGGCGCGACGGCCGTCTCCTCGTGGCGTTCGGCCGCCACCTCGACGGCAAGGTCGACATGGGTGACATCGTCTGCTCACGCAGCGCCGACGATGGCGACACGTGGACCGAACCGACGATGATCTTCGACCATCGCGACGCCCACGGCCCCTTGCGGTTTGCGTACGCGAACCCCGTCCTGTATCGCCCGCCCGGCCATGACGTGGTGTGGTGCTTCGCGATGCGCTGTTCACTGCACTTCCCGGACAGCGAGGACAGTCGCCTCTGCGCGGCGTACTCCGCCGATGGGGGATGGTCGTGGCAGCAGGTCGAGCTCGCCGTGCACCACGCCTCGCCGCTGATAACGTGCGCCGGCATCCATCGCGTCGGCCCGCCGGAAGCGCCGCGCTATCTGATGCCCGTGCACCGCAACACGATGCGCCGCGACCCAATGGGCGACCGGCAGCACTTCGTCCTGGAAAGCACGAACCTGCTCGAATGGAAGCTGGCGGGCTACATCCCTCACCCCGAGACGGGGCCGATGTTCATGCACGAAGGGGGCATCGCCGACGGGGATGGCGATGGCGCATTGAAGATCGTCATGCGCACCGCGACCTACGAAAGCGGCGGCCGCCCCATCGACCCACCCGTGGCGTATTCGTCCGTGAGCGCCGACGGCCGCGTCTGGTCGCCGGGAGAACCGGAGCCGCTGCTGCACAACACGGTCTCAAAGGCGTATTACGGCAAATCCGCGAGCGGCGCCGAGCTATACGTCTACAGCGACGGCCCCGCGTGGGAACGCAAGCCACTCGGATACCGCGTCCGGCGTCACGGGCAGGAGTGGGGCGACGCGCGCGTGTTCTTCGACGCCAACTGCAAGAACTCCTACCCAACGTTGCTGGAGGGTGACACCGACGAGTTCTACGCCGTCTGGGACAGTTCCGACAGCCCGACCGAATCCCGCAACCTGATACGCTTCGGTAAGCTATCCATCGCCTGAAACCACGGAGACGCTGAGATGAGCCAGAGCCTGATAGTCGCGAGCGCCCGATTCGACGGCGTGTGGCCGTGGGCCGCCGATCACTTCCACGCCTTGTGGCGAGAGCAGGGCGATGTCGAGTTCATACGCCTTGCCGGTGACGACGAACGACCCGTCGGCGAGGCCGCGTCCGATTTGGCGAGCGTGCGCCGGCTGGTAAGTCTCGGCGTGCCCGTCACGCTGGACTGCTTGAAGGCGATGCCCGCGCTCGAGGAAGCGACGTTCCAGGGCGGCTACAGCTCGCAGTTCACCGACGAGGCGAAGTCGCATCTCGAAGACAACGGCGTGGCCGTCTACCGCCACACGAGCGAGGGCTTCTGGGGCCAAACCGTGTCTGAATACGGCCTCGCGCTGACGCTGTGCGGCCTACGACGCATGCCGCAGTTGCATCGCCAGATAATCGACGACCTGTCGCCGTGGAACTACAACGCCCCGGACGGCGTCGGCATCCCCGGAGCGCGCGGCCAGCAGTTCGGCGACAACGCCGACTTCACGAGCGGCACGATCGCCGGGAAACGCGTGCGCGTCGTTGGCGCGGGCAACATCGGCGGCCGCTACGCGAGCTTCTGCAACATGCTCGGGGCCGACGTCGCCGTCTGGGATCCCTACGCGCCCGACCCGTGCTTCCACCGCGCCGGCGCCCGCAAGGAATGGCATCTGGACAAGCTGGTGCGAGACGCTGAGATATTCGCGCCCATGGTGCCTTTGCACGAGGGCACGCGGAACGTCGTCACGGCGGAGCATATCGACGCGCTGCCGAAGGGGTGCCTCGTGATCCTCGTCACGCGGGCGCGCATCTGCGACGTGGACGCGATCCGCCGCCGCGTCCTCGCGGATGAGATATCGCTTTCAGCGGATGTGTGGGATGTCGAGCCGTTGCCTCTCGACGATCCGCTGCTGGGGCGTCACAACGTCGTCCACACGCCGCACAACGCGGGTCGCACCATCGACGCGAACCGCTCGTGGTCGGCAATACTCGCCGCGCAGTTCCGACCGGTTGGCTAGGCGTGCTCGCGGAGGAATGCCAGATCGACGAGGGCTTCGCGCCACAGGGCTTCGGGGTTGTCGCGTTCGGTACTCGTGCCCTTCGTGAATTCGAGCGTGTACGCGCCACGGAACCTCGCTTCGCGCAGCATCGCGAGGCGGCGTCGCGCGAGGGCGGGAGCCTCGTCCAGGCGGAGGAATCTGCCCGCGTCACGAATCTGCACGTGCACGAGTTCGACGGCGCTCCCGAATAGGTCGAGCCACGCGCGCAGCAGGTCCTCCGTGCCCGTGAACGCGTGGACGATGATGCCGCAGTCTACCTCGGTATCGTCCATGAAGGCGCGCGCCGCTTCGGGCGTCTCGACGATCGTACCGCCGTGGCACTCGCACAGCGGCCGACAGTTGCCAGGGAGCGCGGCGACCCACTCCCGCAGGTTGCGCCCGTACTCCCTCCTGCGCGCCACATCGCCGCCTACGTTGAACTTCACGCCCTGGGCGCGGAGCCTCCCGATGTCTTCGAGGGCGTGCGCGCGCGCCGCGGCGGATGGACCGTCGAAGCCGCAGTAGGCGTTATACACAGCCACTGGGAAGGTGGACGCCTCTAGAGCGCTGGCGTGGTATTCCCACAGCTCCATGCCATCGAAGCCGGCGTCGCGGAATCGGTCGAGCCAGTCGGCCACTCGGCACGTGGCGCGCTTTGGGGTCGCCCACCGGGCCGGCTCCAGGAGGATCGTCCCGATGTTCACCGTCGGGGCCGTCGGGTCGGTGGTCATTGCCGCTCCTCGGTGAGGACTCGCAAGCCGTGTCGTCGTCGGCCCATCGTACGACGCCCATGCCGCTCGCGGAAGCCGCCCTGTCGTCGCTTCGCTGCCCGGCCCCGTGGCAGCCCTTGTCCTCCAGGGCGCCAACGGCCGACAATCGTCGCGACATCCCATCGGCCACAAGAGCCTCCACCGAAGGCGCGACACATGAAGCCCAACAAGCTGCGAGCCCTCCTGAACGACGATAAGCCGACCATAGGCACGCGTATCTACTCGTCCTGGCCGACGCTGATCGAGATGGTTGGCGGGACGGGTCATTTCGACTATGTCGAGTTCGTGTCCGAGTATTCGCCCTTCGACCTGTACGACCTGGACAACCTGTCCCGCGCCGCCGAAGTCGCCGGCATCTCGATGATGATAAAGGTCGAGCAGGAGCCACGTGGCTACCTCGGCGGACGCGCCCTCGGGTCCGGCTTCGAGAGCATCCTGTTCTCCGACTGCCGCGACGCCGCCGACGCGCGCGAAACGGTCAAGCTCGCGCGACCCGACACGCCCGAGGACGACGGCAGGTTCGGCGCCGTCGCGCGTCGATTCACGGCGGGAGCCTATGGCGGCGATCTGTCCTACGCGCAGGCGGTCCGCGATGTGGTTGTCGCCCTGATGATCGAGAAGGGCGGCACGGTCGACGAACTCGACGAAGTGCTAGCCATCCCGGGTCTGGACATGATCCAGTGGGGGCCGTCCGACTACGGCATGAACACCGGTAAAGCCGGCACGCCAGGCGTCAACGAAGCCCGCGACTACGTATACAAGACCGCGCTGGCAACCGACGTCATACCCCGCGCCGAGATCAACACGGCCGACGACGCGAAGCGCTGGTTGGACATCGGCGTCCGGCACTTCTGCATGGCCGCCGAGGTCGGCATACTGCAGCAGTGGTGGCGCGCCAACGGCGACAACATGCGCAAGGCCCTGGAAGGCAAGTAGCGCGCTCAGCAGGCTGTCCTCGGCGCAGTGGGGCATGCGCTAGTCGGAGTATGGGTCGGCCGCATCCCGTAGCGCATCACCGAGGAAGTTGTACGCGATCACGACGATCAGGACGGGGATCGCGGGGAAGATAAGCCACGGGTAGTGCAGCAGCACGGTGACCCGCTGCGCCTCCTCCAGCAGCACGCCCCAGCTAGTCATCGGCGGGCGGATGCCCAAACCCAGGAAGCTGAGCGCCGTCTCACCGAGGATCATGCCCGGGATGGCCAGCGTCCCGATCACGATGATGTGGCTGTACGAACCGGGCAGAAGGTGGCGGGTGATGATGTGCCAGTGCCCCGCCCCCGACGCGCGCGCGGCCATCACGAAGTCCTGCTCGCGGTACGAGAGGACCTTGCCGCGCACCTGCCGCGCCAAACCGCCCCAACTGATGAGAGACAGGATCACCGTGATCCCGAAGTACACCCGGATGCTCGACCACCCCGCGGGGAGCGCCGCGGCCAGCGCCATCCATAGCGGGATCGGCGGGAATGCCGCCAGGAGTTCGATTACGCGCTGAATCAGCGTGTCGGCCCAGCCACCCCAATACCCCGACGCCGTCCCCAACAACGACCCGAGCAACATGCTCAGGAACACGCCGACCAACCCCACTGTGAGCGACACACGCGCCCCATAAACCATCCGCGACAGCAGGTCCCGGCCCATCCGATCCGTGCCGAGGAGATGCATCGGCCCATCCGATGTGACCAGGTGTAGGGAGCCCTCCTCACCGCGCGAGAAGAACCGGACCGCGTGTATCTGCGTCGGGTCCGGCACGAATTCCAGCTCCATGGTCCGCTCGTCGCGGGAGGCGCGCAGGCCGTACACGTGCAAGCCGTGTCCGCCGCCGAGATGGAGCTTCTGCGGGGGGACATGCCGCGTCTCCAGCGCCGTGCGCTGGTAGTGGTACGGCGCGAAGAACGCCGCGCCAGCCGCGCCGATGTACGCCACGATCAGCAGGGCGCCGGCGATCAGGCCCATGCGGTTGCGTCTGAACCGCCGCCAAATCAGCTGACGGTACGACAAGCTACCGACCTCGGCCTCGGCCTGCTC
>NYZG01000123.1 GCA_002687025.1 Candidatus Poribacteria bacterium | reverse complement strand
GGTCGCGACGGTATTGGTCCAGAACGGCACCCTGAAGGTCGGCGATCACTTCGTCGCGGGGGCCGCCAGCGGACGCGTGCGCGCCCTGATCGACGACCACGGCGAGCGCGTCCAGGAAGCCGCGCCGTCGACGCCCGTCGAGGTGCTGGGCTTCAACGAAGTCTCCTCGCCCGGCGACCAGTTCGTCGTCCTGACCGAGGAGGACGCCCGAGCCCTGACGAGAGAACGCCAGGCCCAGGAACGCGAGAGGCGGCTGGCCGCTCAGTCGAGGATCACACTCGACGACATCAGCCGAAGCATCCAGCAGGGCGAGGTCAAGGACCTCAACGTCATCATCAAGGCCGATGTCGAAGGCTCCGTCGAGCCGCTTCAGGCCGGCGTCGTGCAGTTCGACACCGAAGAGGTCCGCGTCGGCGTGATACACTCGGGCGTTGGGGCCATCTCCGAGACGGACGTCATGCTCGCCGCCGCATCGTCGGCGATCATCATCGGCTTCCATGTCGGACCCACTCCCGAAGCCGTGCGCGCCGCCGACCGAGAGGGCGTCGAGATACGCAGCTACGACATCATCTACGACGTCACCAACGAGATCCGCGCTGCCCTCGAAGGCATGCTCGACCCCGAGCTGAGCGAGCAGGTGCTGGGCCGCGCGACCGTTCGCGAGGTGTTCCGGGCGCCGCGTTTCGGCTCGGTTGCCGGGTCCTATGTCAACAACGGCCGGATCATGCGTGGCATGAAGATGCGCCTACTCCGTGACAACCGGGTCGTTCACGAGGGCGACGTCGATTCCCTCCGCCGCTTCCGCGAGGACGTGCGCGAGGTAGCCGCCGGCTACGAGTGCGGCATTGCCATGCGCGACTACAACGACTACGAGGAAGGCGATGTCCTCGAGTGCTTCACGCACGAGGAGGTCGCCCGAACCCTGGAAGCAAGCGCGGCCTCGAAGACGACCTAGCTCGCGGCGCCATCTGGATTCATGTGTGCGACGCGCCGTCACGGCCTCCGTGACGGCGCGTTGTTCGTCCCGGGCTGGCGTGCCTTGTGCCGCCGCGTTCCCGGCGCCAGAATGCCCGCGCAGGCCCCTGTGCGGCCTCGGGTTGGGTGGTGACGAGTGCGGTGCGCCCGGTGTCAATCGGATAACCCATCGCGGAATGCCTTCTGCGGCAAGTGCGGCGCGAGTCTCGCCCACCTGTGCCCACACTGCGAGGCCGAGAACCCGCCTGACAATGCCTTCTGGGGCCGATGCGGCGGCGCCCTGACGGACGAAGAACCGGACGAGACGACGGCTTCAGCCGCGCCTACCCTCGCGAATCAGTTCCAGGCACTGAGCGACGCGCAGCCCTCCGTCGCTCACGATGCGACGCTGACCCATCACACCGGTGAGAATCGGTTCGTCACCGTCCTGTTCGCGGATATGACGTCGTCAGTACGTACAACTCATGGACTCCGTGCAGACGAATCCGCGGAACTCGTCAACACGCTTCTCAGCGCGATGGTCGAAAGCCTGAAGCGGTACGACGGTCGCATCGACCGTTTCCTCGGTGATGGCGTGCTCGCAGTGTTCGGCGCGCCACACTCCCATGAGAACGACCCAGAACGCGCCATTCGCGCCGCAGTCGAAATACGCGACGCCGCCGAGGAGTTGGGTCTTGGCGTCACCGCGGGGATCAACAGCGGCGAAGTGTTCTTCGGGGAAATGGGCTCCGCGCAGCACAGCGAACTCACCGTGATGGGTCCCGTCGTCAACCTCGCAGCGCGTCTGCAGGGAAAGGCGGAAGCGGGGCATATACTTGTCGGCGAGGCCACTCACCGGCACACGCGGCGGATGTTCCGGTTCGAGGATCTCAGCGTCGAGATCAAGGGGATCGACGGAGCCGTCACCGCGCATCGCGTCGAGGAGGCGCTGCCGCGTCCTGAGCGCGTACGCGGCATCGAAGGGCTTCGTGCTGAACTCATCGGCCGGGATCGAGAGTTCTCGGACCTGAAGGAGACGTTGGCGAAGGCGATCCGTGGCGATGGTCAGATCGTCACCGTTATCGGCGAGGCAGGCGTCGGCAAGTCGCGGCTGACGTCGGAGTTGCAGCAGTTCGCATTGACGCCCACTGAGGACCGGCCAGCGCCACTGTGGCTCGAAGGTAGGTGCGCTGAACTCGGGGTGACGGCGAGTTATTGGCCGTTCATCGACGCGTTGCACGCGTACTTCGCGTGGCACACGGCCGACGACGACTCAGTGAGGGCGACGGCGATCGTCGACGTGCTGCAGGGCATGGTCTCCGACGGTTCGTTGACCGAAGAGCAGATGGAGGAGATGGGCCCGCTGCTGGGTCATCTCCTCGCAGTGGAGTTCGGGAACGAGTGGGACAACCGGCTGAAGTTCGCGGACGGGCAGCAGATACGGCATCAGACCTTCAACGCCACTCGGGACTTCCTCGTCGCGCTCTCGCGGCATCAGCCACTCGTTCTGGTCCTGGACGATCTACACTGGGCGGATTCGTTGTCGGTCGATCTGATCTCCCTGCTGATGGAATCGCTAGCGGACGCGCCGATCTTCCTCCTGTGCGTCTACCGCCCGGAGCAGGAGCATCGGTGTTGGCGGATTGGATCGGTCGCGGAGCGGAAGTGTCCCGAGCGGTACCACACGGTAGCGTTGCGGGAGCTCACGCCGGACGAAAGTCGTTCGCTCGTGGAAGCACTCCTCACCATCGAGGATCTGCCTGAGCCGCTGAAGGAGATGATCCTCGAGAAGGCACACGGCAACCCATTCTTCGTCGAGGAAGTCGTAAGGTCGCTCATCGATTCAGGGGTCGTCTACAACGACGGGAACGTGTGGACCGCGGCTGCAGGCATCGAGTCGGTCACCGTCCCGGAGACGGTGCAGAGCATAGCCCTTAGCCGCGTGGATCGGCTGGAGGCGGAGCTGCGGCATGTGCTGCAGAGCGCGTCAGTCATCGGACGGGTGTTCCGTCGGAGAGTGCTGGAGCGCGTCGCCACGCAGTCGTCGGACATCGAACAGGCGCTGTGGGAGCTGGAGGACCACGCGCTTATATACCAGGGCAGGACGGTGCCCGAGCCGGAGTATGTGTTTCGACACGCGCTGACGCAGGACGCGGTGTATCAGACCGTGGTGCAACGCCGACGGGCGGAGTTCCACGGCACGGTCGCCCGCGAGATGGAAGGGCTTTACGCCGACGAAATCGACGAATACGTCGAGCAGTTGGCGTACCACTACGAGCTCAGCGACGAGGACGAGAAGGCGGTCGGATACCTGATACGCGCTGAGGAGAGGGCGAGTAAGAACTACCTTAACGATGAGGCGATCGGGTACTTCGAACGAGCGCTGGAACGGCTTGCGGGTTCACCAGCCGCGCCGCAATATAGGGAGTTGCGGCTGGCAGCACTGTCGGGACTAGGGAAGATTCATCATGGGTTGGGGAATCTCGACGAGGCAGAGGAGCGCTATCGCGAGGCGATCGCTCTCGGCCGCGAGATGGACCTGCCGCCTCGAGGATTGGCGAATCTCCTGCACTGGCGCGGAGATCTGCTGTATTGGAAGTGCGCCTGGGACAAGAAGATTCAGATCGGCGAGCAAGGACTCGCCCTTCTGGGCGACGACGACGAGTGCGTTGAAGCCGCGTGCATGAACGAAATCATCGCGGTTGCCGCCTACCGCGTCGGCGATAACGCGACATTCAGGGAGTTCACCCATCGGACGGCTCGCTTCCTCCGTCGCCTGCCCTACTCTGAGGAGCTACGAGGTCCCTACTCGCACGTGGCGTACAACCTGTACCTGCTTGCGGAGGGCGACTTGGCATCAGCGCCTGATTGGCTCGCGGCGATGGAGGACCACGCCCTCCGACACCACGACCTGAGAGCGCTGGGGGAGGCGTACGCGCGCAGGGCGTGGATCGCCGACGCAACCGGCGACCTTCGTGAGGCTCTGCCATGGCACCGACAAGCCACTGATGTCTTCATACGCATCGGCGACGACAAGCATCGATCGACGACTTTGGAGAGCATGGGGAACACGCTCGTCCGTCAGGGCGACCTCGAAGAGGCCGAGGCGTGTCTCGCCGACGCTTGGGGGCTCGTACGGACCCTAGGCAGTTCCTGGGATACCGCCTATGTACACATGCGCATGGGCGCCGTCTCCCTCTGCCGACACGACTGGGACGCTGCGGAGGAAGCCTTCGTGATTGCGGACAAGGGCTATGACGAGGCCGATAGCGCGGAGCTGGGATCCATGGCGGCCCTCGCCCTCAGTCGCGTTTCTCTCGCGAGAGGCGATCGGGCTCAGGCGCGTCGTCACTGTGAGCGCTCTCTCGTGGAAGGCGCCATAACAGGCGAAAAGCTGAGCGCGCTGGAAGAGGCGTGCATCGACGATCCCGACGCCTACGGCGAGTTCCGCGATCGCCTACGCCAGGAACGTCCGAGCGCCGTGTCTCTTGCCCAGTGGCGCCTCGAACCGGCGGACACGCGAGGGCCCGATGCGCGAGCCTTCGCAGATCCGTTCGATGGAGCCCTCGCGCCGGATTGGCGCTGGGTCGACCCCTTCGGCGGCTGCACGCATCGAGTAGAAGACGGACTCGCCATACACGCCGCAAACGGCCTGGACCTCCAGTTGCCCAACGTGGGAGCGCCACGCCTTGTGCGGCCTGTCTGTGGCGACTTCGCGATCCAAACCACCTGTCGTCTCGCGCGCGACGACAGGCCTGCGATGGGTGGACTGCTCATCTGGGTCGATGAACGGAACTACCTGCGCCTAGACAGGGGCACGCGCGGACCGCACGAAGTCAACTTTGAGGGACACGTCGGCGGTGCGGGTGCGGGACAGGCCCTGGTTGGGCGGGGCCTCGTGCGCGCCGATCGTGTGACCCTCCGCATTGAGACGATCGGCCCCCGCGTCCGGGCGTTGGTCTGGGCCGACGGAGACCGGTGGTCTACGGTTGGGGAGGCGCAATTCGCGGTGGGAGAATCTGTCGAGGTGGGCGTGCACGCGATCGGGAGCATCGCCCGCATCGTCTATCCAGGGGCATTCGCCGAGGGCACGGCCATCCACTTCGATGAGTTCCGAATCTGGCAGTAAGCTAACGGGCGACTGCTTCCAGCGCGACTCGCCGCGTTGCCGCGCGTGGTCGGCGCCGCGTATACTCGCCCGAGTCAGCGACGGCGACCAACGCAGCGCAGGCGGAGGAAGAGACGCGTGGCAGCCACGATAACCGACGCGGAAACGGCAAGCGGCCCGGAGTTCGACTGGGGAGCCATCAAGTGGCTTTGTAGTAGCGAGATCGACGCCGACGCCGAGATGACCTTCGGCACGGTATACATCAACCCCGGGCAGGCGAACCCGCGCCACATGCACCCCAACTGCGAGGAGATCATCTACATCCTCAGCGGCCGGTGCGACCATCAGTTGGGCGACGAATGGCACGCCCTCGAGGCGGGCATGATGCTCCGCATTCCGCGCGGGGTGGACCACTGCGCGCGCAACACCGGGTGGGACGCCGTGCGGATGATCATCGCCTACTCCGCTCCCGACCGTGAGACCATCTTCTACGACGACTGATAGCGGGAGGCGCCGGCAATGCGGGCGGGGCGCGTAGACGCGGCGCCGGAGGCGGCGCAGGCTGGCAAGACGAGCGGCCCGCAACTGCTCATCTCTGCGCGGAGCGCCGCCGAGTTCCGCAACGGGCTCGATGTCGGCCATGTCCTGAACGGCAAGGTGCTCCAGGTCTTCGACCAGGACACCGCCCTAGTGCGATTTCGGGGATACAACCTCGTCACGCAATCCAGCACCCCTCTGAACGCCGGCGCCGACATCCACGCCGAGATCACGAATCTCGGCGATCCCATCACGATGAAGATGCTGCCCACCGGTGGCGGGCTCGACAACGCCGCAGCCCTCCTCGAACGCCTCGGCCTGCCCGCGACCCGGGCGAACATCGAGTTCATCGCCCTCATGTCCCGCGCCGGCATGCCTCTCACCCCCGAGAACGTCCAAGGCATGTTTCAGCAACTTGCCGGGCTGCCCCAGGGCCCCAATACGCCATCGGCGCTGATACTCGCCCACCTGCTGGACATCCCCGTGTCCCCCGCGACGCTGGAAGCGATACAGGCGCTGACGGACACACAGCCGCAGCTGGGGGCGCGCCTCGCCGAGATGACCGCGCAGCTCGGGCGCGCGCAGGCGCAGATACCCGCCGGCCAAGCCCCGACACTGGAGGCCCTGGCGCAGGCGATCGCCGCTCTCCCGGTGACCCCCGGCGAGGAGGTGTCCGCGGAGAGCGTCCGTCAGCTCCTGCAGAATCTTGGCGTCGGCTACGAGCGCGCCGTCGCCGAGGGAGCGGCCGCCGGGACCGGACTGAAGGGCCTTCTCATCGGCGCCAGGGCAGAACTCGCTCAGCAGATCCTCATCGCGCAACAGCAGGGACGTAGCGCGGCCGCCGTAGCGGCGCTCGCCACGGGCATCGACGGCATGCTCCGCCAGATCGACGCGTACCAGATACTCGCCCGCATCCCGGCCCTGAACCTGCCGCACCTCTACATGCAGATCCCGTACTGGGTCCCGTTCGCGACTGCGCCACTGACCCTGACCGTCCAGGCCCGCAAGGACGAGCCGACTGGAGATATGGACGCCGACAACACCGAGATTGAATTCGCCGTCCGCACCCGTCGATGGGGACTCGTCCATGCTCGACTGGTGATACGCGACGGCCGCATACGCGGAGCGATCGAAGCCGAAACGCCCGAGGCGCGCGACGTCATCTCCCCGCGCCTGGACGCCCTGATCGGAAGGATGGAGCGGCTCGGATACTCCGTCGTCCAGATGCAGGCTCTGGTCGCCGCGATCGCCGACGTGGACGAGCCCGTGGTACGTCGCATAGACCTGCGCGAATCCCTGTTCGACATGGAGGTATAGGCGTGCGCCACTGGAACCGACGCGCCTCACGCGCCTTCGACTACCTCACTCGAACTTCGGGGCTGCCGCGCGTCGTGCGCCTGGAGCGCCCGCCGCCGCCCGTCGACGACGCGGGGGAACGCGCATCGGACAGGGTGCTCAGAGTCATCGAGAGCGAGGGATGGGAGGCGCACAGCGATCCGACGCTGATCGACTTCCTCGCGACGCTGGATGTCGACGGACAGATGCCGGAAAAGCTCCAGGGGCTGGTCGCCGAGATGCTCCACTTCTGCTACGGCCTCGACGCCGACGACGCATAGCCACATGGGAGCCCCGACCCCGGGGTCTGCCCGCCATCGGAAGGAGTGCAAGCCCATGGCATCGGATTGGATAGAGCTTTTCAACGGCGTCGACTTGACCGGCTGGGCCCCGCGAACGGCGGACCGTGAGCCACGCCCGCACAACTGGTCGGTCCAGGACGGCCTGCTACGGACGGCTGGACACGGCTTGGATCTCCTCACCGAAGACGAGTTCGGCGACTTCGACCTGCACATCGAGTACAACCTGCTGGCCGACAGCAACAGCGGCATCTACCTGCGCGGCCGCTACGAGATCCAGATGCTCGACAGCTACGGCAAGACGTACGACCGCCCGTCGGAGAACGGCGCGCTCTACCTTGTGAAGAAACCGGATGTCGAGGTGTCGAAGCCTGCCGGAGAGTGGCAGACGCTCGAAGTGACGCTCGTGGGTCTTAGCCTCACAGCGTCGCTCAACGGACACACGATCCACGACAACGTGCAGATAGAGGGCCCGACCGGCTCGAACTGGTTGGCGAAGGACAACGCGTCGCCCGCGCCTCACTTCCTGCAGGGCGACCACAGCGCCGCCCTGTTCCGCAACATCCGCATCCGCAACCTATAGCCCGGAGGGATAGACGATGTGCGAGTTGTGCGGGACCACGACCGGCGCCGGGCCTTCGGCCGGGAAGTACGCCGCCCATTCGTCCGGGTCATAGTTCCGCGTCACGAAGCACTGGTAGTGCGCCGGAGCCACATGCGTCAGCCCGATACCGAGCGCCGTGGCCACCGATCCTTCGAAGAACGGGAACTCGCCTTCGGTCGGGTGGTTCGTCAGGAAGCCGATGTCCGGGTCCAGGTCCGCGACCGGGACTACGAGGGAGTCGTGCTCCGCGAACGTGTTGATCGGGTCGCCCGAGATGTACACCGACGCCCCGGCCGCCTGAACGACGTAACCCAGGTGCGTGACGTCCGGCGGGCCGATATCCGCGTCGGGATCGCCGCCGGGGGGCTTGGCATAGACGGCATGCGCCGTCATCGCACCGAGAGTCGCCGACTCACCCGCCTGGATGACGCGCGTGTGCGCCTCGTCGACATCGGTGTCCGCAAGCACCTGCGCGATGCTCTCCTCGGGGCCGACGACATGCACGTCCGGGAAGGCGTCTCGAATGCGGCCGATCGACTGCGAGCACGTATGGTCGCTGTGCGCGTGCGTGAGCAGGATATAGTCTGTAGGCAGTTGCGTCTCATCGAGCGGCGGGTCCGCATGCATGTACCGCTCGGCCGGTCGGGAGCGTGGGTAGTACGGGTCGATCTGCACCACCGTGCCGCCCGAGTCCTTCAACGCAAACGTGCTCTGCTCGAACCAGTGGATGGCGACATTGGCGGCGGGCACGTCTACTGTCGTGAGCGGATGCATGTTTCCTCCTGTGGCGCTCGAGTGGCGTCCGTGCGTCTGTCCAACCCCCATTAAATGTAGCACCTGAGCCCCGAGCACACCCTGGAGCCTCCCATGATTATCGACACGCACACGCACTACTACGACCCGACACGCCCAGAGGGAGTACCGTGGCCCGACCCGAACGACGAGGTGCTGTACCGTCGCGTTCTCCCGGATGACTTCAAGGCTCTAGCCGTCCCGGCGGGCGTCGTCGGCACGGTGGTGGTCGAGGCGAGCCCGTGGCTCGAGGACAACCAGTGGATTCTCGATCTGGCCGCCGACGAGCCGTTCATCGTGGGGTTCGTCGGCAATCTCGACATAGGCGACGACGCGTTCGTGCAGCGCCTCGACCGGTTCGCGGCGAACCCTCTGTACCGTGGCATTCGCACGCACGCGTCGAAACTGGTCGGCAGCGCGACCAACGCTTCGCTGGCGCCGCTGCGCGCCCTCGCCGAACGAGACCTGCAGCTGGACCTGTTGCTGCGTCCCGACGACCTGTCAACGGTCGCGGCCATCGCGGCCGAACTGCCCGACCTGCGGATCGTGCTGGACCACCTGGCGGGAGTGCGCATCGACGGCGCCGCCCCGAACGCCGATTGGGTCGCGGGCATTCAGTCGGTCGGTGAGCGCGAGAACGTGTACATGAAGGTCTCCGCGCTCGTCGAATCGGCAGACGACACGCCGCCGCCCGACGATGTCGCATACTACGCGCCCACGCTGGACGCGCTGTGGAGCGCCTTCGGCGTCGACCGTCTTATCTACGGCAGCAATTGGCCTGTGTCCGAGCGGTACGCGCCATACGCGACCGTGCAGCGCCTCGTGGAGGAATACTTCACCAGCAAGGGCGACGAGGCGCGCCGCAAGTACTTCCGCGACAACTCCCGGGCCGCGTACAAGTGGATGGACCGCACGTAGAGCATACTCCGGGAGCGTTGGCGCGGCGCTCTGAGACGTGCGCACGGGTCGGCCGGGAGAATCCGCCCTCGTCTTTGGCGTCACCGTTCCCGCGCATGGCGCTGTGTGGGGTGCGTCTGCCGGACGCGCGTCTCCCACCAAACCCGCACACGTCCCGGGACGCGCTTGCAGGGCGAATCCCCGCGCCCGCAGGCTGTGTACACGTGAGACGCGGAGGGCGTTATGCTCAGGCTGATTCAGCGCGGGGCGCGGGCGCGAGGCCTCCTGAGCATCTGGCTCGCGACGGGTCTACTCGCCGCCAGCGGATGCGAATCGCGACTGTGGAGGCTGCTGGCCAATCCAAGCTCCTCGGAGCAGGGCGGCGCCATTGAGGCCGCCTTCGCGGCCCGTGGACTCGCCGTCTCACGGACAAGGGCGGGGCACTGGCGATGCACGACGAGGCACTTCGATTTCATCTTCCCGGCCACGTTCGCCGGGACGGTGCTTGATCTCGCCGGCCAGGCGGACGACGTGCATGAACGGATGACGGCGTGGTTCCCGTCCGGCGGGGGTACACGGCGAATATCGGTTCGGGTGAAGCCACTCGTCACGGGGCGCGATGGCTCCCCCGGCCGTGGAATCCTTGTCGCCGGCTCGCCGAGGCCTGGCGTCTGCGAGGCCCCCCTGCCCGCGCTGATGGACTCGCCGTCGCCGGATGCGAACGCCGACATGGCTGATCGGAGAGCGGCGCGTCACGTGTTCGGACATCGCGTGGCCCACGTCTTCATCAACCGGCATGTGGCGCCAGAGCTCTTCCAACGGCGCGGGTGGTGGTTCCGCGAGGGCCTCGCGGGGTACATGGCCGCAGAGGCGGACGCGGACCGCGAGCAGGCGCGGCTGATACTCGCGGAAGTAGCCCACGCCACCGGCCCGCTTGCACTCGATGAACTACCGGCGTCGCTCATGCAGCCGGCGTGGCGTGACTACCGAGCCGCGCTCAGCTTCTTCCTCTGCGTCCGCGCGTACCACGGGGAAGCCGAGGTCCGGCGAATCGTCCTGTCGGCGCTCAACGTCGGCGACGTGGGCGCGGCCGGAGTGCGGGAACTCGAGACAGAATGGCGCGGGATCCTCGATGAGATACGCCGCTCGGAGTCAGGAGCGCGGTGACTCAGAGCGTATCGATTGGGCGTGTTAGCGCTACGGCGCCTATCGGCGTTCCATGCGCACACGGGGCGCGACACGCGCGATTGTCGTGGCATTTCGGCGGGCGCTATACTCCCACCGTCCCGGCGAGGCCGTCCATGAGAGCAGTCGAGTGAGAGAACTGGCGTACGTGAACGGCGTCGTGACCGCGCCTGAAGACGCGATGATCCGCATAGACGACCGTGGCCTACAGTTCGGAGACGGTGTCTACGAGGTCATCAGGAGCTACGCGGGTCGGCTTTGGGCTCCCGAACGCCACTTCACAAGGCTGCATCGAAGCCTTGCGGAGCTACGCCTCGACGGCATCGACATCGCCCACATCGCCGCCGCCGCCCGCGATCTCCTGGCAGAGAGCCGCATACCCGATGCGCTCCTTTACATCCAGGTGACACGCGGCGTGAAGCCCCGAGACTACGCCGTGGAGACGCAGGGGCCGCCCACCCTGGTCATCACGGCGCGCCCGATTACGGCCCTCAATCCCGAGCGTCGGCTTCGGGGCGTCCGAGTCATCGTGCGCCCGGATCCGCGGTGGGCGCGCGTGGACATCAAGTCGCTGAATCTCCTGGGCAACATGATGGCCAAGCACGAGGCCGCCGAAGCGGGAGCCTTCGAAGCCGTGCTGGTCAAAGACGGTCTCGTTACCGAAGGGGCGAGCACGAGCCTGTTCATAGTCACTGACGGTGTCGTTATCACGCGCGAGCAGGGGCCGCACATACTGTCCGGCGTCACGCGAGCGTTGGTCATCGAATGCGCCGAGGTGCTGGGCATGTGCGTCGAGGAGCGCCCGTATGCCCCGGCCGAGCTAATGGCCGCGGACGAGGCGTTCCTCACCGGCACGACCTTCGGCGTCTACGGCATCGCCGCCGTCGACGCGCGCCGATTCCCGGCGCCCGGCGCCATCACCTCCAGCCTCGATGCGCTGTATCATCAGTGGGTGAAGGAGGAGCGCGACGCTCCTCGGTAGCGCAAGCGCCGGCCGGCAAGACGCCAGAGAGAGCGGAGGGACCATTGGTCTACGAACACCGAACGTACATCATCCCGCCGGGCAAGATGGACGCCATCCTGGCGCGCTTCCGCGACCACACGATGGGGCTGTTCGAGCGCCACGGCATTGAGGTCGTCGGGTTCTGGGTCACCGACATCGGTGAGCGGAGCTACGGCGAACTCGTCTATCTGACCGCATGGCCCGATCTGAATGCGCGTGAGGCCGGGTGGACCGCATTCCGGCAGGACGCCGACTGGATTGCCGCGAGGGCCGAGTCGGAACGCGATGGGCCGATCGTCGCCCAGGTGGACGTGAAGATACTCGACCCGGTGGACTTCTCGCCCCTACAATAGCGCTGCCGAACGCGACACTTTCGCGGCGACCCGTTCCAAGCCGTCGCAGCACGGGGCGCCCGGCTCACGACGGCCGCGATAACGAGGCGAATTCCGTCATGCGCGCACGCACTGACCGCGTGGTTCTCAACGGAGATTGGGACACGCGGGCGTACTCCGAACGCGATATGGACGCCGAACGATGCCCCGGCGGGCTGAAACGCCTGAGCGACATGTACGCGCAGATCCTCGCCGAGGTAGGCGAGGACCCCCAGCGTGAAGGGCTCGTCAAGACGCCGGAGCGCGCGGCGCAAGCCATGCAGTTTATGACGCAGGGGTATCGGCAGTCGGTCCCCGAGCTCCTCGGCGATGCCGTCTACGAGGAGGACGCCGACGGTATCGTCATCGTCCGGGATGTCGAGTTCTACAGCCTCTGCGAGCATCACCTCCTGCCATTCTTCGGTAAGTGCCACGTCGGGTATCTGCCGGACAAGCGCATCATCGGCCTCAGCAAAATCCCGAGACTCGTCGACATGTTCGCCCGGAGGCTGCAAGTGCAGGAACGCCTGACGCAGCAGATCGCCAACGCGCTCCAGGACGCCATCGCGCCGCTGGGCGTCGCCGTTGTCATGGAGGCGGCCCACATGTGCATGATGGTGCGCGGCGTCGAGAAACAGCACTCCAGCACCCTGTCGAGTTGTGTGCTGGGCGCGTTCCGGCGCGATCCCGCCACGCGCAAGGAGTTCTTCGACTTGGTACAGCCCGCCAGATCGGCATTGGTCTGATGTCCTCCTACCTGCTCATCGTCGCCGCCGGTGGATACGCCACGCGCGCGCTGCCGCTGACCGGCTACGGCGCGAAGATGAAGAGCCTCATCAACGTCGGCGACGGCGGCGTCACGGTGATTGAGGAGATCCTGCGCGAGGCCCGAGACAGCGGAATTGAACACGGCGTCATCATCACATCGTCCGAAGAGAACGTCTCCGTGTTCCGACGCTACCTCGACCCACTCGGGGAAGACCCCGCCTTTGCGGCGTACCTGAAACTGCGCGGCAAGGACGTCGAGGCGCAGATGATTGCCGACCGCGCCATGTTGGATCGCGTGGACCTGGTCG
>NYZG01000122.1 GCA_002687025.1 Candidatus Poribacteria bacterium | reverse complement strand
TCCAATCGCCGCCTGATTGTTCCATCGGCTTCAGAAACTCGAGCGAAATGACATACCTGTCGTCTGCCTTGCAAATGGAGGTGTTGTAAAAGGTAAAGCCCGGGACATCAAGTGCGGTCCACGACTCCCAATTCTCCAGGTCCTTTGATGCGAACATCGTGATGGCTTGACTTCCCCAGACGCGGACTGCGCTTACGTAGACCGTGTCGCCATCGGAATACGCGAGGCGCCGCCAATCGGGAGAGAACGCGTGGGCGAACCGTCCGATCGGGATTTCCACCTTCACAGCCCCCGTGTCCGCGTCGTAGATCCGGGCCGGTCCGGCGCCGTCAAAGACTGCGATCTCCGACGCGTCCGACGAGAATTCGATCTCATCGCCACCGCGGCCAAACCGCGCGACCGGCTCGAACGTGTCTGCGTCCAGCAACTCGATCCAGTCGGTGGTCAGCGTCGCGAGCACGCGCCCATCGGGCGAGTAGGCGATGTCCTCCAGGCGCGGCTTGCCGACCTCCAAGATAGGAGTGGGGACATACTCGGCCGAGGCTGTGAATCCGGGCGCAAGGAGGCACGCCAACAGCGCGAGAAACAGACTTCCGCGTACGGGCGCATGCATGGAGACTCCCCTATCTACGCGATGAGGCACAGATCGGCCGGACTACCCAATAGTAGGAACGTAGGGTCCTGGGGCGAAGTGCGCAAGGCGCGTCCACATTGACGCGCGCGGCACCGGCGCGTATGCTGCTCTTGCTCCCGAAGGGAGCCGCCCGTCCGCGGAAAGGGCCAAGCCCACCTTCATTCTGTGACGCCACGCATAGCCTTCTTTCGGCCCGTAAGCTGCGGACGACGGGCGCCGACGAAAGAGGGTTACCATGCCGACACGACGGCTTCCTGCCGGTCCCAGCATTGAGAACTTGCGGAACCAGGCTAAACGGCTGCTGAAGGCATACCGCGCCGGCGCGCCGGACGCCCAGGAGCGCCTCTCCGAGCATCCGCGTTGGGCCACGATCGGCCCCGAGGGGGCATCGCTCGCCGACGCGCAACTCGTGGTGGCACGCGAGTACGGGTTCGAGGATTGGACGGCGCTACGCCGACAGGTCGTGTGCGCACAGGGGACGGACTCCGATATCCAACCCCGACTGCTCGCCATGTCTCCCGGGGCCCGGGCCGAATGGCTGATGGCCGCATTGCGGCGGGAAACCGCGAACCGGCTGCAGATCGCCGAGGAGCAGGTCGGCCCGGACACGCCGCTTGCGACTCTCGACGCGTCGCTCGAGAATCGATGGGCGCTGAGTGAGTTCCAGACGGAGATGCTGTGCCCGCTGCTGCGCACGACGTACGAGCCGTTGCCCGGACCAAGCCTAACCACGCTCCGCCTGCTGGTGGACTACCTCGTGCGCGAGTACGAGGCAACTAAGCCGCCGCCGGCCCATGAGCCGTTTGGCGATCCCTACGACCGCGGACGCTTGGCGCGGCCGCTGCCGACACCGAGGCGCGACGCATCACGCAAGAATCCGCGGATGGTCTTCATCCTGTGCTCGCCACGCTCCGGCTCGACGCTGCTGAGAGTGATGCTGACGGGACATCCATCGCTGTTCGCGCCGCCCGAGTTGTTCCTGTTGCCGTACGAGAGCATGGGACAGAAGCGGGAGCAGAACACGCGCCGAGGCCATGACTGGATGAACTGGGGACTCGGGACCGCGCTCGAAGAACTGCAGGGGCTATCCACCGAGATGAAGTGGGAGGCCGTGCAACGCCTAGAGGAGGGCGATGTTCCGATCCAGGAAGTGTACGGCCTCCTACAAGGACTGGTCGGCGATGGCACGTTGGTGGACAAGACCGCGTTGTACGCCATGCACCCGCGATGGCTGGTCCGTGCGGAGGAGATGTTCGAGGACCCGCTCTACATCGATCTCTGCCGCCATCCATACGCCGCGATGGAGTCCTTCGTGCGCATGCGCCTGCACCGACACCTGGACCACCTGGGCGGCTATTGGGGCGTGCGCGACGACAACCTGTGGCGGTTCGCCGAGAAGTGGTGGGCGGTGAGTCACCGCCACATCGACGAGTTCCTGCGTGGCATCCCGGAGACGCGCAAACACCGCGTGCGCTTCGAGGATCTCGTAACCGACCCGAAGGCCGTGATGACGCGCGTATGCGCGTTCCTGCGCATCCCCTTCGACGAGGCCGTCGTGATGCCATATCGTGGAGACCGGATGGCCGACGGCCTCGGGGACCCCAACCTACCGTCGCGCAGCCGCATAGACGAACGGCTGGCGACCATCTACCAGGAGCGGCGCCCCCCACAGCGCCTGAGCGCCTTCGCGCGCGATGTGGCCCGCCACGCGGGATACGAACTGCCGTAGCTCATGCAGACGCACGCCGGGTGACGTGTTCGCCGACGTGATCTTCCTGGCTCAGCCGCTCTCGCCCACGATTGCGACTCTCGTCCGCCCGGCGGACTCGCCGCACCGCATCATCTCAATGCGCTCATCCAGCTCGTCGAGGGTGCATTCCGTCGTGATCTCTTCGAGCCCGTCGCCCGCGTCTACTGCGGCGAGGCGACCCCACACTCGAAGGCGTTCGTCGCGCGACCTCCCGGCCGAGTCGATACCCAGCAACCGCACGCCGCGCAGGATGAACGGCAGGACGCTCGTGTTCAGGTGTGGCGACGCGACCATCCCGCAGCACGTAACGACGCCGTTCGGGCGCGTCGCGCGGATCGCCGAGCCGAGGTAGTCGCCACCGACCGTGTCCACCACGGCTGCCCACAAGCCTCTAACCAACGGCCGCTCGGCCGGATGCAAGACGTCATCACGCGGAACCACCTCGCGCGCTCCGAGCTGGCGCAGCCTTTCCGTGTGCTCGGGGCGCCCGGTCGCGGCGGTGACGTCGTAGCCCGCGTCGACGAGCAGCATCACGGCAAGGCTGCCGACGCCGCCCGTGGCGCCCGTGACGAGCACGGGGCCGTCGTCGGGTCGAACGCCCGCGTCCTCGATGCCGAGTAGGCTCAGACACGCGGTGAATCCGGCCGTGCCGTAGCTCATCGCGCTCGCCGCAGTGGGTCCCTACGGCAGCGGCACAAGCCACTCGGCCGGCACGCGGATGTACTCCGCGTATCCCCCGGACGTATTCATCCCGAGGTCGTACCCGGTGACGACCACGTCCGCGCCGACACGAATGCCGTCGGATTCGCTCTCCACAACCACTCCGGCCGCGTCGATGCCGGGCGTATGGGGGTAGTTGCGCGTGATGCCCGCATGTCCCGTCGCCGAGAGCATGTCCTTGTAGTTCAGCGACGAATACGCGACGCGGATGAGCGTGTCGCCGGGAGGCAGCGAGTCGAGCTGCCGGGTCTCGACGGCTCGACGGTATTCGCCGTCACGCTCTCGGACTACCAGCGCGCGGAACTGTTCCTCGGGCACGTTACGCCTCCTGCTCGCGTGTCTCCGGTGGCAGACGCCAGGCTATGCCACGCTCGCCCGCTCCGCAACGGGCTTCGCGGCTTTGCCCGCCGTGGGCGTCGGGTTACGATGGCGCAGACACTGGAGCACGCATGACCACGAGCACCAACGGCGACGATCAGAACCCGCGGTACACCGAAGCCGAGGCGGCAGAATTGCTCCGCGCGACGTTCCCCGACATCGGTAGTCCCGCCTTGCGCTTCTGCGGTCAGGGCTCGGACTTCTGCTCTTACGCGGTCGACGAGGCCCGCATCCTACGCATCGGCGTGGACGACGAATCCGCCCTGCGGCTCAACTGGGAGCGCCAACTGCTGCCCATCCTTGCGCAGAAACTGGACATCGCCTCGCCCGCGTTCCAGCATGTCGGCGAGACGCCCGACGGCGCGCCGTTCGTCGTCTACCCCATGATCCAAGGGGAGCCGTTCGACGATGACATCTACGACGGTCTGTCGTCGGAATCGCGCGACCTCATCGCGGGCCAGTTCGCCGCGTACCTGCGGGTCCTGCACGGCTTCCCGGTCGACAAGGCGTACGAGTATGGCATCCGGGAACGCCGCGCCGACGACGTGTGCCGCGAGTTCCGCGACAAGGCGAAGGGCATGATCTATCCCGACCTGTCCCCGTCGGAGCTCGCCACGTGCGAGGGGTTGTTCGACCGCTACTTTGGCGAGGGTTACGACGCGTACACGCCCGCGCTCATACACGGCGACCTTCAGCCGCGCCACGTCCTCTTCGACCGCGACAGGTCGCGCATCGAGGGCATCATCGACTACAGCGACATCTGGGTCGGCGATCCCGACTACGACCTGCACTACCTGCACCGACAGTACGGCGACGACCTCCTCGACCGCCTCCTACCGCGCTATGGACACCACGCGCCCGACGCCTGCCGATGGAAGTCCGGCATTTTCCGCCTGTGCCGTTGCATGGACGAGATCGTCTTCGGCACGGAGGACGAGCGTCCCGACCATGTCGCCGACGGATGGCGCGATCTGCGCGAACTCCTGGCCGAGGCGTCGTCTCACGCGGCATAGGCGTCAGGACGGCACGCCGTCCCAGTCGCGCCACATGTCCTCGCAGGGCGGTTCCTCTTGTGTTTCTTCGAGGTCGATCTTGCGGAAGTCGTACAGCGCGGCCTGCCGGATTTGGCGCGAGTAGTTGTGCCCCGCCATGTGCCCGATGCGATGATGCCAGAAGACGATATCGCCCGCCTTCCCGTGGCACTCGACGGGCGGCGCCTCGTTCGTTTCGACGCGGATCACGTCGTAATCGTCGGTCGGCTCGTACTTGTACTGCGACGAGAACGCGCCATAGAAGCGCTTGTGGCTCCCCGGCCACACGGAGAACGACCCTCCGCCAAGCGGCACGTCGTCGATGTAGCCTACCACGCCGAGGTGGAACGGGTGGGCGTCCACGTGGCAGCCCGTCGGGCGCCGCTCGACATCTCCGTACGGCAGCGTGCAGTAGATGCCTCGGATGCGCTTCGGCACTTGGAGCTTGCCCTCGCCGATGAGCTCCTCGGCCATGCCGTACACGTCCGGGTCGGTCGCCAGTAGGCGGATCATCCACTCCTCGCCGCCGGGTCGGCGGAAGTTCCAGCGATAGCCGCTACGTCGATCCGCGCCGTCCTCGTTTTCCTCCTCGAACGGGCCGATCCACGTGTCGGGGTCGGCGCGATCCAGTTGCGCGGGCGCGTTCTCCCACAGGTGATCTCGCGCCCGTTCGGTCAGGTCGGGCTTGAGAACGCCGCGCTTGACGAGATAGCCGTTCTCCTTGAAGAACCGGACATCGTCCGCCGATAGTCGACCCATGTGATCCCCCTCATCTCGCGTCGCTCCGGGCAGCTGAGCTGCCGGCAGTACAGCGTACATGACGCCTGCCGACAAGATGCCGCGCGGCCGTGTGGTATACTCCGCGCACGTCTCGCCACCTCAGAGCTTTCCCGTAAGTCGGTCGAGGAGTGCACCATGACGACGAGAACTTGCGCCGCATTCATGTGCGTGGTCGCGATAGCCGTCTTCGCGGAAGAAATCGCCATCGTCGATGTCGCCGATCAGTGGACGGTAACCGCCGCGGTCGCCCCGAGCCTGGACGATATGGGTCTGCCGTACGACGATCTCACCGCCGACGTCGAAGGCGGGACCCTCAGCCTGGGCGGCAACGTCCTCTTCCTCATCAGCAGCATGGCCACCAACAACGCAAACGTGCACCAGGGCCTCGACGACAACGCCCAGGTGATTCAGGACTTCGTCGCGGGCGGTGGCGTCGTCATCGAGACCACGCAGGCAGATCAGAACGAGGCGAACGTGGATTGGCTTCCCGACGGTCTCGTAGCCGTTCGCAGCGACCCGGATTCGCCGGACTTCCTCATTGAGGAGCCGGATCACACGCTCTTCAACGTCCCGAACGTGATGACCGACGCGGAGTTCGTGGGATGGGGGCACCAGGGCTGGCCGACCGTTTGGGAGGTGTTCGCTCAGCTCGACGGCTTCGACATCCTGGCCACCTCGGCCGACAGGCCCGTGATCGGCGAGGCCGAGGTCGGCAGTGGCAAGTACGTCATGATGTGCATCGCCCCGGACAAATACGCGCAGGTGGGCAACGACGGCAACACCATGGACATGGCGATGCTCTTCTTCGAGAACATGGTCACGACGTATCTGCCGCAGGCCGTGTCGCCGGAAGGTCTGGCCACGACCACCTGGGGCGATCTGCGCCTCCGCTGAGATGGACACGTCGTCCGGTTGCGGATCTGCTGCAATCGCGCGGGGAAGTGAATTCCAGGGAAAAGGGCGTGGGCGTTGCCGCGGGCCACATCGGTTGGGGAGCGCCGTGCCGCACATCGTGGTCGCGCGTGGTATACTGCGCCCGGGCCTCGCCGCCTTTCCATGCCTCTCGCCATTCGGATAGGGGACGCGCCATGATGATCCGAGCTTGTGCAGTGCTACTGTGCGTTGCGGTGGCGACCACGGTCGCGGAAGACATCGCGATCGTGGATGTCGCCGACCAGTGGACGCAGATCGCGGCCGTCGGCCCCAGCCTCGATGCGATGGGACTGCCCTTCGACGACCTCACCGCGGATGTCGAGGGCGGCAGTCTGACCCTCAGCGGGCACGCCCTCCTGATCATCAGCAGCATGACCACGAACAACGCGGCGGTGCACCAGGGCCTCGACGACAACACACAGGCCATCCAGGACTTCGTCGATGGCGGCGGAATCGTCATCGAGTCCACGCAGGCTGACCAGAACGAGGCGAATGTCGATTGGCTGCCCGCCGGCCTCGTCGCCGTGCGTAGCGACCCGGACTCCCCGGAATTCACGATCGAACAGCCGGCTCACCCGCTCTTTAGCGATCCCAATGCGATGACCGACGCGGAGTTCGCCGGATGGGGACATCAGGGCTGGCCGACCGTCTGGGAAGTATTCGCCACGCTCGACGGGTTCGACATCCTGGCGACATCAGCCGGCAGACCCGTAATCGGCGAGGCGGAGTTCGGCGGCGGCATGTTCGTGATGATGTGCATTGCCCCGGACAAGTATTCGCAGGTAGGCAACGACGACAACACCAAAGAGATGGCGACGCTCTTCTTCGAGAACATGGTCACCACCTATTTCCTGTCGGTCACGCCGGACGTGTCGCCCGAAGGGCTCGCGACGACCACCTGGGGCGATCTGCGGCTGCGTTAGGCAATTCGCGACGTCCGGGATGGCGTTGGGCATCGCCGCGGTGTGGTTGGCGCGCCTGGCGACCATAGCGCGTAGAGGCGGCCCGGCTCACGTGCCTTGGGCGGGATTCAGGGAGGCAAGGCCCTCGGCCTCCGCCGCGGCGTTGAGGGCAAGATCGGCGGAAACCATCGTCAGATGCGTAACGCCGCGCAGGGCGCCCTGCCCGAGCAGATCCAGGGCGGTCGCGAGGTGCACGGCGTCATAGCCGCGAAGGCGGTGCTCTCGCGCTACGGCGACTGCGCAGGTCAGTGCTTCACGCGTGACGTCCAACGCGCGGTATCGGCCCACGAAGTCCGCCTGGAACTCCCGTATGGTCGCGAAGATCACCACATCGCTCAGGCGAGCCCCGTACCCCCGCCGGGTGATCGCGGAGGCCACTTCCACCTCGGTGAGACGTGACGTGTAGATGACGTGGGACGGGTCGTCCAGGATGGCTTCGACGTAGTCGCTGCCCGCCTCGTCGACGTAGCGTTTCACGATCGCGCTGCTGTCGAAGTAGTAGGCTGCCACCGATTCAGCGGCGCTCTTCGATGATAGTCTCGGAAACGGGCTTGCCCGGTATCTTCAGCCGTTCGATCTTCCGACGCCCTCGGGTATCCTCCGCGCACGGGATCCGCTCCATGCGTCCGGTAGCAACAAGCCACGCGTCGATGTCCGCTTGATCTTGCTCGGAGGAACTGTCCACGAGGCGACGAAGGGCGTCGTACGCCGCGTCGAGATCTCCGTCCGACAGATCGTCCACGAGGCGCCGAAGCCTGTCGCGTGTACCAGTCGCCATTGCTGCGTTCCTCCGGCATGTCCCCAAGATGGGCTGCAACCATAGCCTGCCACAAGTATACTTCCCGGCGCCCGCGCGTCCATGCGCGGATTCTCCGCGGGCCGGCGTCATGCGCCATCTTGCGTCCTCGATTTCTCCAGTTCGTCGAGACGCCATCTGTGGAGTCAGAAGCGGGAGTCTCCCTGTGCTATTAGCGCTCTTCATGTGCCTCGCCGTGGGGACCGCATCGGCGACCGAGTACGTGGTCGATGCCCGCTCTGAGATCGC
>NYZG01000121.1 GCA_002687025.1 Candidatus Poribacteria bacterium | reverse complement strand
CTGGGCTACCCGGACGCCGACCCGCGCACTAAGGCGCGCAAGCCGCTGTCGGACCTGGTGCGGTACGAACGTTGGTGAGTGGCCCGGCTGCAACGGGAGGCAAGGCGGGAGCCTACTCCTCCCGTTTCGGCTCCAGTATCACCATGTACGTGAGCATCTCATCGCCCGTGTTCTCAATGCCGTGGAACACCCACGACGGGAGGAACGTGGCCGAGTCCTTGCCCACTTCGGTGAACTCCTCGTCGATCTGCATCGTGCCGGACCCGGACAGCACGTACATGATCTCTTCCTCGACGTGCTTATGCGGCGGGTGTGCGCGCTTGCCGGGACTGATCGACGACACGTGCATCTGGAGCTTCGTCGCGCCCATGTCGCGGTTCACGAACTGCTTGGCGAATCCGTCAGGGTCGTCCCCGCGAGGGCGTGTCACTGCGTCGCGCCAGTGGATGATGGGCATGCGCGTCTCCCTTTCCGCTACTCGGCTTCGGCGTCGTCACCGACCCAATGCGCTGGGCCGTCCGCCCAGTGTTCTTTCTTCCAGATCGGCACGTCTTCTTTGATCCGGTCCATGACGAACTCGCACGCCGCGAACGCTTCCTTCCGGTGCGACGACGACACGCCGATGGCGATGCTCGCGTCGCCGATACGGAGATGCCCAATCCGGTGCGCGACGGCGACCCGGTGCAGTGGCCATCGACCGTGCGCCTCCTCGGCGACCTCCAGCATCGTCTTCTCCGCCATCGGCGGGTACGCCTCGTACGTCAGGGCCTCGACGGCCCTTCCCTCGGCGTGGTTCCGCACTACGCCGAGGAAGATCACCACGGCCCCCGACGCGGATGTCTCCACGAGCGGCCGCACGTCGTCTTCGGAGACGACGTCCTCTGTAACCCACGCGCGCGACCTGTCGCTGCCCCCTGCGACCGGTGGTATCATCGCGACCTCGTCGCCGTCGTCGAGCTTCGCGTCGGCCGCAGCGTATTCCCAGTTCACAGAGTAGCGCACGCGTTGGGCGTAGTGCGCGATGGCGGGATACTCCTCTGCGAGCGCCACCTGCAGATCAGCCAACGTCGCTCCGTCGGGCAGGCTGAGCGTCGCCTCGTCCCGCTTCACTGCTTCACGGCACCCGGCGAAGAAACGAACGGTGACTTCCACGTGGTATCCTCGACGGGTGGACGGCGCGCGATTGTCGGGTCCGAAGGCGCCGCCTATTATAGGCGCCCGACCAGTTCATCGGCAAAGGGAGCGAGCGTGGATCTCGACCGACTCAAGCGCGACCAGGTGATCCGAGCGGACATACGTGACTCGGAGTACGTCTTCAACACGACATGGGGCATCTTCAGTCCGCGCGGCATCGACACCGGCACGCGCCTGCTGCTGGAGCGCATCGAGGTGAATCCGGGCGAGAATTGCCTCGATGTCGGCTGTGGGTACGGCCCCATTGGGCTTGTCATGGCTCGCCTGTCGGGCACGGGCGGCGTCACGATGGTGGACAAGGACTTCGTCGCCGTCGAATACGCTCGCAAGAACGCCGAAGCCAACGGCCTCACGAACTGCGAGGCGATGCTGTCCAACGGGTTGAGCCACCTCCCGCCGGACGCCCGCTTCGATGTGATCGCGGCGAACCTTCCGTCGAACACCGGCAAGGAACTCCTCGATATCATGACGGTCGAGGCGCGCCAGCATCTCGTCCCGGGCGGGCGCCTGTATGTCGTGACGATCAACGGCCTGCGAGACTACATGAAGAAGGCGTTCCGAGACACGTTCGGTCACTACAAGAAGCTGAAGCAGGGGCGCGGCCACGCCGTCGCCATGACGACCCGCCGCGGGTAGGCGATACGGCTCCCCGGCCCACGCCTGGCTCTGCGCCTACTCAATGAGCCGTCACACCACACGGACGCCCATGACCGAAGACGCACCACACGGCGGGATGAACAGACGCGTGTGGCGATTGGCGGGGCCGCTGGTCCTGTCGAACATGTCCATCCCGCTGCTCGGGGCGGTGGACACCGCGGTGGTGGGCCGCATGCCCGACGCGACGTATATCGGCGCGGTCGCGCTGGGCAGCCTGATATTCAGCTACCTGTACTGGGGCAGCGCGTTCCTGCGCATGGGCACCACCGGCCTGACGGCGCAGGCCCTCGGCTCCGGCGACGTGGACGAGGCTCGGGCGGTGTTCCTGCGCGCGGTGATCGTGGGCGCGTGTCTGTCGATCGTCTTCGTGTTATTGCGCGGCGTGATTGGGAAGGGCGCCTTCTCACTGCTGAGCGCGGGCGCGGAGGTGGAGCGGCACGCGGATGTCTACTTCCGCACGCGCATATGGGGGGCTCCGGCGGCGCTGGGGAACTTCGCCGTCATCGGCTGGCTGTTCGGCGTGGAGAAGACGCGCCATACGCTCGTCGTGCAGTTGGCGCAGAACCTGCTGAACATGGCGTTGGACATCCTGTTCGTCATGGGCTTCGGGTGGGGCATCCGGGGCGTCGCGGTGGCTACGGTGATCTCGGAGTACGTGGGTCTCGCTCTCGGGATCGTCCTCATCCTCAACGTAGCGCGCGGCGTCGGCGGCTCGTGGCGTCGCGATCTGATCGTGAACCGCACGCGGCTCACTCTCCTGCTGCGCGTTAACGGCGACATCGTCATTCGCACGCTGTCGCTCATCACGGCGTTCGCGTATTTCACACAGCAGGGCGCGCGGATGGGCGACATCACGCTCGCCGCGAACGCGATTCTGATGCATTTCCAGGGCATCCAGGCTTACGGGCTGGACGCGTTCGCGCACGCGGCTGAGATACTCGTCGGCGGCGCCGTCGGAGCGAACAGCCGCGCTGCGCTTCGCCAGGCGGTGCGTGTCTCGACGCGATGGGCGGCGGGGACAGCGTTGCTGTGTTGCCTGCTGTACGCCGTGGGCGGGCACGCGCTGATCCGCGCGATGACGACCATCGAGACGGTGCGAGAGGCCGCACGGGCCATCCTCCCGTGGGCGATCGCGTCGCCGATCATCTCGGTGTGGAGCTTCCAACTGGACGGCATCTTCCTCGGCGCCACGCGAACGCGGGAGATGCGGAACGGGATGGTCCTGGCGCTGGTCATCTTCCTGGTCGCGGTGCATACGCTCGTCCCCGTGTTTGGGAACAACGGTCTGTGGCTGGCGCTGATGATCTACATGGTGTCGCGGGCGGCCGCGCTGGCGGCGTTCTATCCGAGGATCGTCCGGCAGGTGAACGCCTAGCCGCGCATCGACCCGCGGACATGGCGGTCTTCGATGCCCAGATGCCTCTCTATCTGCTCCTCGATGAACAGAGCCCGGTCGAAGTCATCCAAGGCCCAGAGAAGAGTGCGCGTTCGTCGGTCCTTCAGGGTCACGCGCACCCGGTAGGTCGTGACCGCGTTCGCGTTCCTGCTACGACGAACGCGCTCCGTACAGAACAGTTGCTCGATGTCGGATGTCGGGATCGTGCGGCCGCCGGGAGCGGGGATCGGCCCGTGTCGTACGGTCAGCGCGTCGCTGTTGGCAGTAAGGCGCGTAGAGTTCAGCAACCCCGTTAGCGCGACGTACGCGACGAAGGCGCCGGCAGCCACGAAAGGCAGAACAGAAAGCCTTCCCACCAACGACGTACCCGGGCTCAACGCTGTTCGCCAGAGACCCATCACCCCCGCATTCCACACGATGGCGAAGACGACCGCAGCCAGATACAGGAGCTTGAACCAACGCCACGTGATGACAAGGTCCGCGCCTTCCCGCTCCACTCTTGTGTTCCGAGGCATGGGAACCGGCGGCCGCTCGTTTCCGCCTGCTTCGAGCGGATCCGAGAAGCCGAAGACATCGTTGCAGGCGGCGCACTTGGCGATCGCCCTCTCTAGGTTCATGTCGTCGGCCGCGATCTCGCTCCCGCACGACCTGCAGTGAATCTGCACGCTAGGGTCCTCGCGCAATATCCTCCCCAAGTCGCCCTCAGGCGCGGGGCGCTGGACGGCATCGGCAGGACGGGGCATCACTAGCGATGATGATGGCGCCGACGAGTCGGGCTTGCCACGACTACGGGGGCGCTCGCGCGGCGTTTCCCCGAACACGGCCCGATCGGCGATGCCCATGCGCTTCTCGAGCTCTCTCTCGAGGTAGAGCGCCTGGTCGTGATACAGGCCGGAGATAAGCGTGATCTCGGACCCGCGCTTCAGGACAGCGGACAGGACGGCGCTAAGCAGCGTGCGCTTCCGGCCGCCCTTCTGCATGGCGCTTACGCTGTACGTCGCCCCGTCGGGGCCGTCGCCACTGCCCCCGCTGCAGAACAGCTGATCGATGGCGTCGATGGGTATGACCAGGTCTGGAGACCTGCGCATCGGGCCGCGTGTCTGCACCTTCACCTGGTCGCTGGTGATGACCAGGTGGGTTCTGCTCAGGACGCCGGCCAGCCCGCGGTAGCCGACAGTGACCGCGACAACCAGGCAGACCAGGCCGAACGCGAGTTGCAGCCCGGACGGCGGCCAGCCGACCGCGAACGCCCTGACAGCCAGCCCTGCGGGCAACGCGACGGAGGCTACGAAGACGATCCATCGCCCGATCGAGGAGACCGGCCAGGGGATGTCCAGGACGACGCCTTGTCGATCCATCAGCAATCCGACGGGAGGGCGGGCCGGCCCGCTGCGGTGGAGCGCGGACGTCGCATCGGGCTCACCTGCGGCGCCAACGGTCGCCTGACATGAGGCGCACGTGGCCGCCGCCTTCTCGGTATCCGTGTCGTCGGCCGGAATCTCGGTCCCGCACAGCTTACATTTCATCTGTACGCTGCCCTCCTCGCCGGAGATTCTCCCGCAGGCGCTCTTGGCACGACAGGATACTCACGCAATGTGCTACTTGGCACAAGGTCCCCGGGAGGCGATCGAGACGTGTCACGTCGATCGGTACACGCGTCCGCTCTTGATGACGGTCACCGGGGCGAGTTGCCGCGACCCGAGGCGCGTCTCGCCGTGCGAGTCCTCGAGGCTGTATTCGCCCTCGCGCAGCTCGCACACGACGGCGTCTCCCCACGCGCCGACGGCGAGCGTGCCGATCTGCCCGTCCATCCCGACGATGCCTGCGGGAACCGAGGTCACCTTCGCGATGGCGTCGTCTATGGACATACCCAGATGCAGGAACTTCGTCACGACGTTCGCGAGGTCGTACACCGGGCCGTTCACATTGTAGAAGTGCAGGTCCGACGAGATCGTGTGCGGTTCGACGCCCTGCTCCAGCGCGCTCTCGACGACACGCCACGAGAACGACCCGCTCCCATGGCCGACGTCGAACAGGACGCCCCGCTCGATCGCGTCGCGAACGGACGAGCGTATGCGCCCCCGCCCGTCGAGGATACCGCACGGATGCCCGTGGAAGCAGTGGGTGAGGATGTCGCCATCGCCCATGACCGCGAGGATGTCGTCGAGCGAGTCGCACCACGCATCCTGCGGGTGGACCATGATGGGCAACCCGGCGGCGTCGGCGGCCTCGCGCGCGCGGTGTAGCGGCGTCATCCCCGACGCCTCGCTGACGAGGCTGTGCTTGGTTAAGCGCACCTTGACGCCGAGTATGACGTCGCGGTGCTTCTCGATCATCGCGCACGCCTTGGCCACGTTCGCGTACTCGGGGATGGTGAACTCGCCGATTTCCTGGGTCAGCATCCCCTGCGACGATATGTTGAGTTGGGCGAGCACGCGCGTCTCGCTCATGTCGATGACGTACTTGCGGAAGCCGGGGAATGTGTCGGCTCCGGCGGAGCCGGCGTCCACGACGGTCGTCGCGCCCCTGGCGAGGCAGGTTGGATCGGGCGGGATGCCGTAGTGGCTGACTCCCTCGAACACGTGGACGTGCACGTCGATCATCCCGGGGATGACGTAGCGCCCCGTCCCGTCGATGACCTCGCGAGCGTCGTCGCGGCGCACGTTCGCCCCTGCGGCCGCGACGCGGGCATCACGGAACGCGATGTCCGCGACCGCACACGCGCCTTGGGCGGGGTCGACGAGCGTCGCATCGGCAATCAGCAGATCGTAGGGCATTGCATGCTCCCTCCCTCGACCTGCGGATTGTTGGAGAGATTCCCCATCGGCGCAAGGCAACCGGTCGCAGTGGCGTTCCGGGGCCTTGCGCGGCGGATCAGCCTTGCGTACGGTGGGCGGCGCGCGTTGGTACCGACCGGGTACCCGACCTGGCCGTTGGCGGCCGGACGGCGTAACCGGCGATCCATATAGGAGAAGCACGCATGCGGAATTGCGCAACGGCGCTGGGGATAGTTGGTTTGGCGATGGCGGTCGGGCTGGGAGCGCAGGCGGCCGCGCCGCACGTCTTCTCTCTCACCTTCGACGATAGCGGGAACCCAGGACAGGACTCCAGCGGCAACGGCAACGACGCCACCCTGAACGGCGGCGCCACCTGGGTCGCCGGCGGCCAGTCTGGAGGCGCGATCCAGTTCGATGGCGTCGACGGCTACGTTGAAGTCGAGATGGATGTGCCCGAGTTCAACTTCACGATGGGCCTGTGGATTCAGACCGAGGATCCCGCCGCAGGAGTGTATTCCGTCCTCGACGGCATAGCCGGAGCGGGAGGACATGATCGGCATTTCTACCTGGACGGTGGGAACATCTGCTTCCGCGTCTGGCAGGGCGCCGGTTGGTGCACGACCACCGGTGTCGCGGATGGGGCGTGGCATCACATCGCCCTGGTCGCCATGGACGGCGAGGGGCAGCACGCATATGTCGATGGGGTCGATATCGGGGTGTTCGACTATGACCATTCCGACTTCGACTGGCAGAAGCGCGTGTGGATAGGGTTCTCCAACGACGGGGCTAACAGCTACTTCACGGGACTCATTGACGGGGTGACGTATACGGACGCGGCCCTGTCACAAGATGACGTCGTCGACGAGCTGATGTCGACCGCAGTCGAACCCCAAGGCAAGCTCACCACAACCTGGGGCGGGGTCAAGACGGACTACCGCTAGCGTGTGGGAGGCGGCGCGTCCCGGCGCGCCGCCTCTTCACTCACGCGCTTGAACTCAGCCGACGATGTCGGCGGTTAGGGGGTGCGCAAGCCCATGAGAACAGCAGTCTCCTCGCTTCTGACGGTCTGCCTGGTCGTGGGAATCGCGACGGTGAGCCGCGCGTTTGAGGACAACTTCATCTTCCACTACTCCTTTGACGGGGGCAGCGGCGACACCGTCGAGGATAGCGGCGGGCTAGGCAACGACGGCATGTTGATGGACGGCGCTAGCCGCGTCACGAAGGGCAAGTTCAACGACGCGATTGAGTTTGACGGAGGCCAAGCCCACATCGAGACGGTGCTGGACGTCCCGGAGTTCGATTTCACGATGGCCCTGTGGATCCAGACGGACAACCCCGCCGTGGGAATCTACTCGGTCCTCGATGGAGCGGCTGGGGCCGGTGGACATGACCGGCATTTCTACCTACAGGGCGGCAATATCTGCTTCAGGGTGTGGCAAGGCGCGGGCTGGTGTACGTCCACGCAAGTCGACGATGGCGATTGGCATCACATCGCCCTGGTCACCGAAACCGGCCCCGGGCAGACGGCGTACGTCGACGGCGAGGAAGTGGGCGTGTTTGCCTACGACCACTCCGATTTCGACTGGCAGAAGCTCGTGTGGATCGGGTTCTCCAATGACGGGGGCGTCGACTACTTCGAAGGTCTTATCGACGAAGTGGCGTACCTGGACACGCCGCTGACCCAGGAGGAAGTGCAGCAACTCATGGCGCCGTTGGCGGTGCAGCCTCGCGACAAGGTGGCAACCACCTGGGCGGGCATCAGAAGCGGCTTCTAGATAGCACGGCCCATCGATCGCGCCGTGCTGGACTGTCCCCAACCTTGCCGCGCCAGGGAGGCGCCCCGCGCGTCTTCCCCCGCGCGCAGCCCGTTCGTTTCTCGGATCGACCCTATCCCTTCCAGACGCCTGTCGGGTCATCGCGCTGAATGACCCGACAGGCGTCGCGAGTTAACGGCGAGCGTGCATGCGTTAGCGAATCGCGCCGTCGCGGCGCACGGCTCCCCAGGTTGTCGGACGCTTCCCTACCGACGCGAGTGCTGGCGCGCGCCGCGGCCTGCCGCCGCGTGGCGTAACGACATCACTGCCCGACAGAGGGATGCCGTCGAGCGTCTGTCCGACAAGCGTCAGGGACGATGTGTCGGTGTCCACGCCGATCTCCTGGGTGCGGAAGTGTCCCAGCCAGTCGATCGAGCCATCGCCGTTGACGTCCTCGTAATGCGCCTGCCTGTGCGCGATGGACGCTGCATCGGTCCCCAGCCGCACGGTTTCGCCATCGACCTGTGTGGCGTCGAATGCCGCCGTCGTCAGAATCGCGACGGGAGTAACGCCCTTACGCCTTAGGTTGATCGGGTTCGCTTCCGAGCCGGGCTTCACGTCCACCAACACGACGAACGACGTGGGCGCAAGGAATGGAGACCAGTCGGGCGCGGCCTCGTGGCTGGCCGTGTTCGTCAGGCGAACCTCGGCCAGTGCGATCGGGTCAATGGTGTATATCTGGATTCGACCATGTCGCCGTGTTCGGAAGGCGATGAGCGATCCGTCGGGAGCGAAGGAGGGCTCCATCGCTTCGATGGGGTCCGCTGTCAGCCGCACGATGTTCGTCACGGGATTCGTGCCGTTGGCATCGCCGATGTAGACATTCGCCACGCCGTCGCGATAGGAATGGAACGCGATCTGCGAACCGTCCGGCGACCACGCCGGGAAACCGTCGAACGTTGCGTGTTCTATCACCGCCGAGAGCGCGCCGCCGGAGGGACCCACGGAGTAGATATCGTAGCCGCCGGTCCTGCTCGAAACGAAGAGTATCTGCGAACCATCCGGGGACCATGTCGGCGTGCTGTTCGAGTACGCGTCGTCCGTCAGGCGGATCAGGTTCGCGCCGTTGGTATCGATGGCATAGATGTCGAGAGCTCCCCCTCGGGTTGACTGGAAGGTGAGCTGGGCGCCGTCGGGCGACCAGCCCGGTGACGCGCTGCTACCGACGCCGTCCGTCACTCTCGTGACGTTCCCGCCGTCGGCGTCCATGATGTACACATCGTAGACCTCGCTTGACCGGTCGCGATCCGAGTGGAACGCGATACGCGAGCCGTCGGGGGACCACACGGGATGGTTGTCTATCGCCGGATGGTTGGTGAGATTGACAGGGGTCGTCCCGTCGACACCCATCGCGTAGACTTCGTGGTTGCCGTCGCGTTGGGACAAGAAGGCGATCCGGGTGGCCTCGAGTTGCGCGTAAGCGGTCAGCGAGCACGCGCTGACAACGAAGCACAAGGCCACGAGAACGGTTCGTCTGGTTCGGCTCATCGAAATGCATCCTTCGTCTGCGGGCGGTTTGCCGGTTCGCGTCGGTTGATGTACGCCCGGTTCAGTAGACCGGATGTCGGTAGGCCGGGCGTGACGACGAGTCAGCCTCGCGCGACAGGGCGCCTTCCGATACCGGTTGTGGCGACTGCGACCCCGGGGTAAACACGCCGTGCGTGCCCTGTGTGACTTGTGCGCCCTCACTCCGGGCGTACTGATGTGCGGGCGATTCCTCGGGAGATACTTGTCCTGACAGGCGATCGGAGCGCGATCCGACACCATTCTGCGCGGTTGTCGCGCGGCGGCGATTAGCGGAGCCGATGCGCAACAGGCCCGCCGACGAAGACTCGAACGGCTGCGATGGCTACCGGCACGTGATAGAGCGTCCCACGGTGGTTGATCCAGGGAGCCCATGCGGAGCCGCCCACTGACGCGTGCGCCAAGAGCGACTCCGGCCATGCTGCGACGTCCGTGCCGTTCTCCCACCTCGGCTCGCCGGATGCCCACGCCGTGCCGGAGGCGACGTGGGCGGGGCTCTCCTCGGCCGCTCCAACGACGACGATGTAGTGCGAGCCGGGCTCCTCCGGCGCGACGAACCGCACGGCGATGTCGCGCACGCTGATGCCGGATGAGGCTCCGCCCTTCACGACGCTAAAGCCCGTCCGATGGTCGCCCCACGTCGGCGTCACGATCACCGGGAACTCCGCGTCGGCGCCGTGCGTGTTCTCGATCTCCACGCGGACGGTCCCCTCGATTGGCTCGCCGGGAGCCAACGCGATGGTGGGAACGAGAGCATCAAGGCGCGCGCCGTTGAGCGTGCCCGAAAGCAGCGTGGCGCGAGGCATGGCGGCCGGCACCGCGCGAGACCGAAGAAGCGGCCGAGCGCCGTTCGCGGGGAAGTCGTCCGCCCAGACACGCAGATCGTCGAAATAGAGCGGCGCGGGCTCGCCACCACGGCCGGAGACGATGTAGACGCCTTGCGGCTTGCGACCGATGTATTGGGCCGGTACCGGCGTATCGGCCACGACCAGCTCTTCGTCCAGCCATAGACTGTATGTCGCGTCGGCGACGCGATAGCGCGCGCGAATCATATGGCCCTCGCCATCCACACGACCAAATGCCTCCTTGCTGGCGGCATAGAACCATCGGTTCGTCTCGTCTTTGCGGATGATCGGGACTCGATACCCCTCTGGATCGCGGAATGCCAGCCCGAACGTCGCATTCATCGGCGCGATGGAAGGGCGTATCCAGACGGACAGTCCAACGACCCTGGACTGCGGCGCGAACGGCCGGAGGACGCCGAAGTCATTGCCCGCGACGCCCGCGCGCGGCCGCCCG
>NYZG01000120.1 GCA_002687025.1 Candidatus Poribacteria bacterium | reverse complement strand
TAGCACTCGCCGTCCTTCCACGGGCCGGGTGCGGAGTCCATGAACTCATCGGTAGCTCCGTCCGCGGCCGGCCGCCACGTGAGTTGCGCGCCGCTCGCGCCCCCGCCCGTGACGATAGCCTGCGCGTTCTGAGCGCCAGCTTCGATGCTCTGCCGCACGTGGACGCCGCCCTTGGACCATTCCTTCGGCAGGTCGGTGGATATCTGGTGGACGACGGCCTCGAAGTCTCCACTCACCTCGGTGTAGGCGAACCGGAAGCCGTCGGCCGCGTTCCAGATGTCCGAGCCGGCGCCCTCGATGGTGTACACGTCGCCGTCGATGGCCGTGGAACCCGGCGTGCCCGCGGCGTCCCCAACGTCGAGGCTCACCAGCTCCTGGCCGACGGCCGCGTACGCCGTCATCAGTGCCAGAAGACCTGTGCCGATCGCCAGTCTCTTGCTGCTCATCCGATTTGCTCGCCTCCCGGAGGTACGCGTGGTCGATGGGCCGGTCGCTCCGCGCGCGGCCGCCCTGGCAGCATATCACGACAGGAAATGTGGTCAAAGCGCGACTTGCCGGGCCGCAGCACGTGAGGGAGGGAGAGGCGACGGCCCGGCGCGCTACCGGGCCGTCAGGGGGGTCAGCGCGACTTTAGCGCGCCCCACTGCGTCGCGGCCTTGCCGTTCGGATCAACGGACAGACCCACGATCTCGGGTGAGTGGAAGTAGTCGAATGCCGCGCGCGTGGGGATCGACCCGCCCCAGTTCTTGAGGAACAGCCCGATCTTGTAGTTCCCAATGCGGTACTGCGGCCCGAGCTTGGCGTCGACGCCGGCGGATTCCCAGTTGTCGCCCTCGGCAAGCTTCCACAGGAATTCCAACTCGTCGCCATTCTTCTCGATCTTGAGGTAGATGTCCTCGGTTATCCCGCCGCCGGGGGTAACGCCTATCAGTGTCTGATCCCGCCAGCGGTAGTCCTGCTCGATGACGTCTTCCAGGCGGATGTCCACGTTGTTGTACGGGCCCCAGAAGGAGTACGACCAGTCCGTCTCGTTGAAGAACACCAGGCCGGTATGCGAGGCGACCGGCTGTACGGCCTGATCCAGGATAGCGTTCACGCGCGTTTCGATGCTGAACGCCGCGTCGTCCGCGGGTGGGTCCGTGAGGAGGAACGGCGCGCCATCGACGCCGCGTTTGTACGTATCTTGACCGGCATCGATGTCGAGGATGAACCAGCCGTCCTCGAAGGCGTGCCGGTCGTTGTCCCCGGGCGTGCGGAACGTCCAGAAGTCCGCGAGGTCGGGGCCGTCGAACGGGTCGGTGTACTGTACGGCCGACGCGGCCGTGACGACCCCGGCGAGCGCCGCGCACACCAGGGCGAGACGGAGTAGCTGTCGTGGCATGGTCGCGTCCCCTTACGGTGGTCGCGGCGCGTCGGCGTCGCGACGAGAGGCGTCACTGAGCGACAAGTTAGCCTGCGGATCGCCGCTTGGCAACGGCGGAGACCCGGCGTCCGCCGCCTCGGCGGCGCGGAACGGGAGCGCCGCGGCCCGAAAATGAAGGACAAACTGCCTGGCGCGTGGTATCGTCCGCAGCGTTCCGAACACACCCGCCGGCCGAGTTGCTACCGGAGAGGAACGCGATGCACGGCCCACCGGCCACGGTTCGCGCAGGAGCGCTTTTCGCCATCCTGCTCATGGCGATCGGATGCGGCGACGAGACGTTCATCCTGCGTCTGAACCCCGAACTCGGCGCGACGTACGAAGTCACGACCTCCATCGACACGACGGCAGTGCAGACGGTCGCCGGGCAGGAATCCACGACGACCCAGACGATGCGCACCGTCCACGAAATGCGCTTCGAGACCGCCGCCGACGGCGATAGCCTGGACGGCGTGACCACCTTCGTCTCGACCTCCGTCGAGATGAGCAGTACGGTGGGAGACGAGACCATCGACTCCGCGGCCATGGACGATGTCTCCGCGACCCTGAACGCGGTGTTCGCCGCGCTCGCCGGCAAGTCGTTCACGACGACCGTGGCCGCTGACGGACGGGTCACGCGCGTGTCCGGTCTCGACGACATCGCCGATATCGTCGTGGCGGCGATGGACCTGTCGGAAGAGATGAAGCTGATGGCGCGAGAGTCGCTGCGACAGACGCTCAGCGACGCCAGCATGAAGGGGACGATGTCCAACATGTTCATCGCGCACCCCGCCGCCGAGATCGCCGTGGGCGAGTCCTGGAAGTCGGGCGTCGCGATCTCGGGAATCGCCGCGGCCACGACCTACACGTTGGCCGCCGTCGACGACGGCATCGCCACGATCACGGCCACGGGCGACTTCAGGCCCGATCCCGGATACACGCCCGGCGACGGCCTGCCGACGCTTGTCTACGACGAGCTCACCGGCTCGCAGACCGGCAGATACCGACTCGACGTGGGCACGGGGATGCTCCTCCACGCGGCCACGACCAGCGACATGACCGGGGCCGCGCGGATCGATACGTCCGGCCTTCCGCCCGAAATCGCCGCCCAACTCGGGCCCGTTCTCACGTCCAGCGCGTCGACGGTAACCGTGGACGTGTTCAAGCGCGACTGACTCCACGCCTGGCGGAGTCGCGGCCGCGGGCCGAAGCCCTCCACGCTGGGGTCACGGGGATACCCGACGTGGGCTCGGCCGCTCGACGTTGACGGCTGTGCGTGTGGGCCCCATTCTCCGGCCGGCAGGACGCGGCGGATTCGCCCCAGCCAGGGAAGGCGCAAGTCGATGGAGTGGAATGAGGAGAACTACGGGCGAAGCCACACCGCAAGCGCATGGGCGTGCACGCCCTACAGCGCCGGATGGGACGGCTCCGCGCAGCACGGCGAGGATCTGCCCGCCTCCGAGGAGTTGCGCGCCATCTACGACGAGGAGATGGCGATGGGGGAGGCCCCGGCGTGGGCGCTCGACGTGCTCGGCCGGATGATCGACCCGATGAGCATGTGTGGACACGCCATGTTCCCCGCGCCGACGAACCAGATACTCCGCGCGATCGGCGCGCAGGCGTGCCCGGAGTTCGTCCTCGGGTGCTACACCGCCCCGCCCGACCGCAAGCGCCGCATGCTGGTCGTCGTCTTCTGCCTGGACGCGTGGGCCCAGGAGGCGCCACTTGCCGTCGCGCAGGCGGAACTGGCAGCGCGACGGGATGGCTCCGACATCGACTGGGCATCCGTCGTAGCGAACGTGTACGCCGCGCTTGGCGAGCGCTCCGAAGCGAAGGCCCTCCTGGTCGAGCATCTGATTTCGCGGCTGCGCTGGTGGGTCAAGACGCTGACGTGGTTCGACGACAAGCGCGACGTATTCCAGCTCGACGTCTACGCCGGGGATGTGCGTGGCGCGGGAGACGATTACGGCAACCCTCCCTTCGGCGACCCGTACTTTGCGCAGTTGCAGCTCCCGCGCACGCAGGAGCGGGCCGGTCGGATCCGGTCGCTGCTGCCCGAAGCGACCGCGGCGAGGCTCATCGACGCCATCGAGTCCACGTGGTTGTGCGCGCCCAAGGTGTTCCGCTACGTCGAGCGGATCGTCCACGACATCGGCGTCGCTGAGGAAGGCGGGGAGGCCTCCGAGCGCCCCGCGATCCTCCAATCCCGCGACTCTTACCCGGATTTCGACGACGCGCAGGCGTGGTACGAACGCCTAGTGAGCGACCTGACGAGATGGCTCGACGGCGACGCTGACGCGGTTCCAACGCTGGGTCAGGCGACGCCCCCGAAGCACTGGCTGGTCCGCCTGCTGCGTCACAAGCTCGAACTGTACGTGCGTCACTGCACGTTCGGGGGTCTCGTGGCCGGCGCCGGGAGCGGGGCGAACGGGTCGCTGCGGCTCGCCGCGGACGACCGGTCGGTTGACGCGGCCCATATGCGCCACGCGTAGTCGCAGACGGCCTGTCAGCAGCGGCCCACGCATCACGCCGCGCGCGATCGCAGCAGCTCCAGCAGTCCGTTGGGGTAGACGATCCTCGCGTCGTCCCCCTCGAACGACTCGACCGGCATCCACATCGCCGTGAATTCCTCGACCCCCGCGTCCGCCTCATATCCCGCGACGACGCCTCTGCCGTAGACGGTGGGATCGGTGAACCGGGCGTCGTAGACCTGCACGATCTCGTGGCCGGCGGCGCCGTCGAAGGTGAAGATGTTCTCCAACGTCCCCAGGTACTCGAGGGCCTTGATCTCCTCGTCGAGTTCCTCCCGCATCTCGCGGACAAGCGCTTCGGCGCTAGTCTCCCCGAACTCGATCGCTCCGCCGAGGGGGCGATAGAACGTCTCGCCCTTCACAGGGTCGCGGCACTCCGCCACGAGGATGGCGCCGTCCTGCCGGAACAGACCTATCACGATGGGGCGAATCCACGCCCAGGATGGCAGCTCCGTCACGCGCGGCCTCCTCGATCTCGCGCCACGGATCGTCTCAGCATAGCGGGTCGACCTCGGCTCGGGCGGCGCACTCGCGCAGGTGCGTGACCATCGCGCCGGAGAGCTCGACGCCCTCCGCCAGTTGGCGGTCGCGCGCGCGGCGTTCCGGCTCGCCGGGCGCCAGGACTTCGTCGACTCCCGGCGCCGTCTCGGACGCCTTCATGTCGTCCATGAGCGACCGGACGTGCCTCTGATACGTCTCCAAGGGCTGGAAAGCTCCGATGTCGATCGCCTGCATGTAGACGCCGTGGACGCGTCGGCCTTCCTCGTCGTATTCGCCGTTCAGTTGCGCCAGGACGCATGTGACCAGCGACAGAGCGTAGCCCTTGTGGCCGCCGAATATCCGTAGCGCGCCACCGTCGAAGAACGCGTCTGGATCGACCGTGGGGGCTCCGTTCGTATCGACGATCGAGTCCGCCGGGGCGTCCGTGCCGTTCAGGCGCGCCACGGCGATCTTACCGTGCGCGACGGCGGTCGTGGCGAAATCGGAGACGAAGGGCGTGTCATCACCCGTCGGGGCGCCCACGGTGAACGGGTTCGTCCCGAGGGACTTCGAGACGCCGCCGTAAGGTGGCGCGGGGCCGATGTCACGACCGCCCCACGCCACGGAGATGATGCCGACGCATCCGGCCGCGGCGGCCTGTTCGGCGTACTCGCCCAACCGCCCGATATGCTGGACGGCGCCGATGCTCGCACACGCCACGCCCGTAACGCGCGCCTTCTCGATAAGCCTGTCCATCGTCCATTTGGCCGTGTAGTGGCCCCATCCTGAGTGGGCGTCAATGGCCGCCGATCCGGGGAGCTCGCGGATCACCGTGGGACGCGCGTCCGGCACGAGCCACCCGCGTTCTATGCCGCCCAGATAGTTCGCGATCTGCATGACGCCATGGGACGTGTGTCCCGCGAGATCGGCGTTCACGAGCGTCGTGGCCACGACCTGCGCGATGTCCGCGGGCGTCCCGAGCTTCTCGATCAGCCCGACGACGAACGCGCGCAGGTCATCGGCTGGGATGCGGTGGGGTTCCGGCATACTGGCGTCTCTCCACTTCTCTCCGCTTCCAACGGGCGCGGGCTCCGGTCGTCCGGTGGTGTGAAGGATGGACTCGACTGCCATCCCACGCAAGAACACCAGCCGCGACGCTGGGCCCCGGTGGCGCATCCCGCGCAAGGCCGCCGCTTAGACCGCCCGGGGTAGCTGTGGCATGCTTAAGCCGAAGCGCCGGCGACGCCAGATGTCTGCGACACCAGGAGCCACGATGAGCGCGATTGGCGCGCCCCCAGCCGCAGCGACGCACGCCCGGGACCCCTTGTCCCTGCGCATCCTGTACGCGGCCCTAGCGTACGACTACGGCGACACGGAGCGCGGTAGAAGTTTCGAGCACTGGAACTTCTACGACTCACTCCGCAGGATGGGCCACGAGGTCATCTACTTCGACTACCCGTCTCTCTTGGCGAAGCTCGGAAAGCGCTCGATGAACCTCGCCCTGTGGGATGTCGTCAGCAAGGAGCGGCCCGACCTCCTGTTCTTCGTGCCGTTCAACGACGAGATGAATCCACGCGTCCTGGAGAGGATCACCAAGGAAACGTCGACGGTGACCGCCGCGTGGTTCTGCGACGATCACTGGCGCTTCGACGGGCTCACGACGCTCTACGCCCCCTGCATGGACTGGAGCGTCACGACTGCGGACAGCGCCCTGCCGAAGTACGCCGCGATGGGCTACGAACGCGTCATCAAGTCGCAGTGGGGCTGCAACCATTGGCTCTACACCCCGAGCGTGCACGCTCCCGAATACGACGTCAGCTTCATCGGCATGGCCCACGGCAACCGGCCACAGATAATCGAGCGACTGCTCGAGGCTGGTGTGAACATGGCCGTGCGCGGGACCGGGTGGCCGGGCGGCCGCCTACCTCAGGCGACCGCCATCGAGGTCATGAGCCGCAGCCGCATATGCCTGAACCTGTCGAACGCGTCGACGCCCGATCAGGAGGGCTTGGCCCAACAGATCAAGGGGCGACACTTCGAGATCCCCGCATGCGGCGCCATGCAGTTGACCGATGCCGTTGCCGGCCTGGACGAATACTTCGTCGACGGCGAAGAGGCCGTCGTGGCGTCGTCGGCCGACGAGCTCGTTGCCAAGGCCCGGCACTACCTCGCCAACTCGGACGAACGCGACGCGATCGCGCAGGCCGGTCGCAACCGGGCGTTGGCCGAGCACACCTACGAGCGCCGCTTCTCGGACATATTCACGAGAATCCGCGCGGACGACCCGAAGGCCGCCGGCTGGGGGACCAGGTTCCGGCCGCTTAGCCCGGTGCGCGACGTGCGGCTCGCGTCGCACCACGCGCGGGTCGGGTACCCCTCCACCTCGATCATCATTCTCAACCACAACGGTCGCGAGCACATCGAGAACTGCCTGGACTCCATCATCTCGCTGACGGACACGCCTTACGAGCTCATCGTGATCGACAACGGCTCGAAGGACGGGTCGGTGGAGTACCTCCGCGAAGTCGACATCGATAACATGACCCTCATCGAAAACCCCGTGAACCTCGG
>NYZG01000119.1 GCA_002687025.1 Candidatus Poribacteria bacterium | reverse complement strand
TCTCGCATGTGCCGGGAGTGGAGCCGGGCGACATCGCAACTCTCGTTGGCGCGGACGGGCGCGAGACCATCGACGCGGCGGACATCGCGCGATGGGCAGGGACGATTCCTTACGAAATCCTCACGCGGATCGCGCGTCGCGTCGACCGCGTGTACGTGGACGATATGCAGGACGAACAGTAGTCGAAGGGACAGAGCGTATGATCCGCCGGGCAATCATCCTCGCCGCTGGCTCCGGCCGGAAGATGTGGCCGTACGGGGAGTTCCGTCAGAAGTGCGCGATCCCGGTGGCCAACCAACCGGCGATCCGGCGCACCTGCCAGTCGCTGTCCGCGGTTGGCATCACCGAGATGGCGATCGTCACGGGCCACCACGGTCAGCAGGTGATGGGCGCCACGGCCGATTTCAAGGGCGTGACATACGTCGAGCAGAAGTCGCTCGATGGTGGCGCCGTCGCCGCCCGGCTCGCCTACACGGAGCGGTTCGAGGGCAAAGACGTGCTCGTCGTCCATGGGGACATCGTTACCACCACGGCCGTGCTGCGCGCGTTCGTCGACGGCTTCGCCGAAACCGACCTCGAAGCCGGCGCCCTGCTGGCCCCACTCGGCGACGAGGAGGCCGGCGATTGGATATGCGGTTCCATGGCGGGCGACTTGCTGACCGACGTGAAGGGGCATCCCCGAGGCGGGTCGCACCGGATGGCGGGGGTGTACGCCCTGACGGCGTCCGCCGCCGACTGCCTGGCCCGGAATCCGGGCTTTGCGGCGCGCGTCGACGTAGGCGGCATGCCGCCCGCCGAGGCGGACATGGCCGGCTCGATGCAGGTGCTGCTGGACGACGGGCGAGACGTTTTCGCGCAGGTCGCGCAGGAGTTCGTCATCGACATGGACAAGCCGTGGCACGCCCTCCAAGCCAACGCGCGCATGGTCGACCATCTGTGCGCCCAAATCGACGAGACCACGGCCGCGGACGGCGTGGAGATATCGGACGGCGCCGATATCGATGGCAAGATAATCGTGGGCCCCAACACGCGGATCGGGAAGCGTGTCGTTCTGCGCGGAGGCGCGGTCATCGGGGCCAACTGCGACATCACCAACGGCGCGAACCTGCACGGTCGATTCGTCATCGGCGACCGGTGCCGCATCAGCGACTACTGCGACGTGGGCGGTTCGTCGTCCATCGGCAATCGGTGCGTCATCGGCCACGGCGCGGAGTTCAGCGGCGTCCTACTCGACAAGGTGTACCTCTACCACTACTGCGAGATGTCGGGCTTCTTCGGCGAGGCGACAGACATCGGCGCCGCGACCGTGTGCGGCACGCTGCGATTCGACGACCGCGACACCCCGCATGAGGTCGGCGGCCGCAAGGAGATACCGGCGTATGGCGCCAATGCCACCTACATGGGCGACTTCTGCCGTACAGGCGTCAACGCGATCCTGATGCCGGGCGTGAAGGTGGGGTCGTATTCATGCGTAGGGCCGGGCGTCATCCTCTATGACGACATGCCGGCGAAGGAGTTGGTGCTGGCCAAGCAGGAGCTCGTGCGGAGCCCCTGGGGGCCCGAGAAGTACGGGTGGTAGGGCGCGGGGCCTTGGCCAGCCATCGGCGCCCTGCGTGACGTCTAAGAACCGTCAGCGGGCGCCTTGATGTAGTCCTCACGCTTCTTCGTCGTGAAGTCCTCCGCGGTCCACTTGGACACCTCGACGTGGTACATCGACTCGGAGGAGCGGACGACGAAGTCATCCTCATCGGAGGCCCGCGCGCCCACTTTCAGCGTGTACGTGTTCTCGCCGTCCTCGCCCACCTTCGTGGTGACGGTCACGGTGGCGGCGGGCTGCGCGAGTCCGTATTCCGGCTTCTCCTCGCGGCCCAGCGGCTTGGACATGCGGAGAGACGAGACGCGGTTGAGAAGCGTCGTCAGCTTTGCCTCGTCGAACTCCTCGTCGTCGCCGAGGCCGGCGAGGGACCATCCACTCTCCTCGTCCTTGACGAACTCGAGCGCCCCACTGTCGTTTCGGAGCAGGATCTTCGTAACGGCGTCCTTCTCAATCGTGAGATAGACGGTGTCGATCCAGGAGTTCTCGCCCGTGCTCATCTGCCAGCTCGACAGGTCGCTCGCGAGGTATACCTCGTCACCATCGTCCGGCCGCACGTGGGCCGAGCGAGCCCCTACGGATGAGCCGACGAACATCGTCACGTCGTCGCCCATCTTCATATCCAGACGGCGCTCGAACTCTTCGGCATGCACCTTCAGACGGCGGTGACTGCCGGGCGTCTTCGTCACAACGCGCGCGCCGGTGATCTTGCCCAGCTTTTCGACGAGCTCCTCGACCTTCGTCTCGTCGGCCGGGTAGCCGTCGGATTCGGGCAGCACCCACGTGTCGCCGTCCTTGGCGAGCGTCAAGGACTCGCCCTCACCGTCGGTGATGGTGAAGCTCTGCAGGCCTCCCGTCGCGACTGCCGCCAGCAGCGGGTCCGCCGACGTTGCGGAAGCGTTCGACCGTGGGAACAGGGCGATCACGACGATCACGGCCTGTACGACGAGCATCCCCGCCAGGATCTGGTTCCGCCGTGTGTTCATCAGTCGTTGCTCCCTGCGGCGGGCGTGAGTGTCATCGGCTTCTCGTGGCGACGACGGAGGTACCACACCGCCCCGATCGCGGCCAGCGCGGCGAGCGCTATCGCGTAGTTCAGCACTTCCCAGAACGTCTGACCGCCGTCGTCCATCGGGTCGAGGACGCGTGCGTGCGTGCCTCGCGACCGAATGCTGAGGAGGTCCACGTCCTCCACCGACCAGTCGATGGCGTTCTGGAGGAACTGGAGGTTGTTCAGATACCTATCGCGCGTGCCAACAGACGACAGCCGGAGGATCGGGTCGTTCACGAATTCAGCGCTGCTGACGACCACCAGCCGGGACGAATCCGGCGACGATTCGAGCACGCCAACGGGTGTCGGCCCGCTCTGCTCAGCCGTTGGGTCCTCCGGGTCGGGTTCGTCTGCGGCGTCCTCGAGGAACGGCGACGGTTTGTCCTTGAAGTAGCTCTCGAAGGAGCCCTTCACCGCGACGGCCAGGGCGTGTTGGGCCTTGTCCGTCCCGACGTGGAAGCCGGCCTGCGGGTACAGCGTGAAGTCAGGCTGCGCCGCGGTGTCGGTCGTGGTCCAGGCCGCGGCCGTCGATTTGAGAAGGACGCCCGTCTCGCGTTCGGCGTTCTTCGCCGCGTCGAGCGCGATCGGCGAGGCCCAGTAGATGGTCGTCGCGGGAAGGTTCGCCGTGATCGGGTTCGCCTTGTCCATGCCGTCCGGTCGCACATCGACGAAGTACGGGTAGTTGACGCGCTGGATCTCGCGCATCTGGAAGCCGCCCATGTCGCGGGTCACGGTCAGCGGGAACGGCTCGTTCTGCGGGTCCATCACGAGCGACTCGGTGATGTCGACACCGTACGCGGCGAGCATGTCGCGGATGCCGCCGCTCACCGGCTTGATGCTCAGCGACCCCGTGAACGGCTCGGGCTCGACGGTGTAGTTCCCCGCCGCCGCCACGACCGATCCGCCGCGCATCAGGAACTGGTCGATGGCGAACCGCTTCTTGTCGTCCAACTCCTGCGGTGCGATGACCAGCAACACGTCGATATCCGCGTCCACCTGGCCGCTCGCGAGATCGACGTCGCGCACGGTGTAATCCGACCGCAACTGCTGCGCGATCATGTCGAACGCGGCGAACGGCTGCTGAGGCTGGCCAAACGGGCCGGGCTTCGGCGTGTTCGGCGGCTTCCAGATACCGACCACCTTGAGGAACCCCGTCGATGTCCGCTTCAGCGACGACTCGATCGCCGTCCGCACCGACGCCTCGGTGAGGTCGCCGGGCGAGTAGAAGGCCTGACGCTGCGTGCCGACGTCGAGCGCCATGCCCAGGTAGTAGCTCTCCGTCGAGAAGAGCGCGGTGGGGATCGCCCGCAGACCGTACTGCGTGAAGACGGCCTCGCGCGTCACGCCGCTGTTCGCGTCGTCCGGGTCGACGACGCGGAAGCGGAACTTCCCGCCCGACTTCTCGGCGATCCCCTCGGCGACCGTGCGTATCGTCGTCTCGGCCTCCGCGAGCGTTGCCGGCAGCGTGTTCGGCGTCACGAACAGCGTGAACGTCGCCGGCGATTCGAGGGCCGCCAGGACCGCATCCACGCTCTGGAAACCGAAGACGACCTTCTTGATGGCCCGCGTCAGGTCGTATTCCAGGTTGCGCAGGCGTATGTCCATCGAGCCGTCGCGCCGACGTTCGATCTCGATCATGTCCTGGAACCCGACCAACGTGTGCTGATCGCCGTAGCGCACCAGGATGTCGAAGTAGGAGTTGATGACCGTCGACTGGTAGCGCCCCTCGTCCATGAACGGCGTGGGACGAATGCCGTAAGTCTGCGTCGCTTCCTCTTCGAGGTCGGGGTCGGTCGACGGGTCGACGACTTCCGTCGAGATCAACCCCTTCGAGTTGATTTCGTATTCCTTGAGCATATCCGCGATCTGCGGCTTCAACGGCTCGAGCAACGGGTGCGTCTTGTCGCTCATGTACGCGCGAATCACGAGCGGCTCCGGCAGGGCCCCGGTAAGCTGGCGTGTCGTGTCGGACAGGCTGTACTCGCGCTGCTCCGTTAGGTCCGCGCGCAAGCCGTAGAGCGGATGCAGCCACAGGTTCAGGAACACCAGGTTCAGCGCCGCCAGGAGGATGCCGATCTTCGCCGCCCTGCGGTAGAGGCGCGTCTTCCGGCCCGCGCTCCAGCGCTTCGTGTCCAACGACATCGCGTTGAGGATCAGGAACAGCCCGGTCACCGACCCGTAGTAGACCAGGTCTCGCAGGTCGACGACGCCGCGCTCGATGCTCTCGAAGCGGCTGCCGGTCCCCACGGCGCGGAAGACCCCGCCCAGCGTCGGGCCGACGAAATCCGTCACGCCGCGCGTGCCGACCAGGTAGAAGATGCCGCCCACCAAAGCCGTCGATATGAGAGCGACGATCTGGTTGCTCGTGCGCGACGACAGGAACAGCCCAATCGCGGCGTACGAGGATGCCAACAGCGCCGCCGCAAGGTAGCCACCGACAACCGGTCCGCCGTCGAGATCGCCAAGGAATGCGACGGTGATCGGCAACGGCAGCGTCAGCGCGAACGCGATCCCGATGAGCGCCATCACCGCGAGGAACTTCCCGAGAACCAACTGCGCCGAAGTGACCGGCAGCGTGAGAAGCATCTCCAACGTGCCGGAGTTCTGCTCCTCGCTCCATTGCCGCATAGTCAGCGCGGCAACCAGGAACACCGTCAGCACCGGTAGCCACCGGAACAGCGGGCGCACGTCCGCGACCCCCCGCGCGAAGAACGTCTCGAACCAGAAGAAGAGGAACAGAGTGCTTGTCAGGAACACGCCCAAGAAGATGAAAGCCAACGGAGAGCCGAAATAGCTGCCGACTTCCTTGCGCGTGATTGCCAGGAGCTGTTTCACTGTCGTGCCTCCGCGGAACCGGTGGCGAGTTCGTTGAACACCATCTCCAGCGTGCGCGTGTCTCTGCGAAGCTCCCGGAGAGGCCAGTCATTCTGGGCGGCGAGCCGGTAAATGGCCGGACACAGGTCGGACCCATCCTCGCCGTGGACTCGGTACGTCGCGCGTCCGTCCGTGGCGCTCGACTCGACATTTCCGGCGCCGTCAATGCCGCCTAGCGCCCCTGCCGCTCCGCTCGGCTCACCATCGAGAACCAGTACGGCGTCCGAGGTCCCCGCAAGATCCGCGAGCCGGGCGTCGGCGCGCACCTCGCCGTTCATCAGGATGATCGCGCGGTCGCAGAGCGCCTCGACCTCCGGCAGGATGTGCGTCGAGAACAGCACCGTGCTGTGTTCCGACAGCCTGCGGATGAGATTGCGTATCTCGACGATCTGGGTGGGATCGAGTCCCACTGTCGGCTCGTCCAAGATGAGCAGCTTCGGTCGGTGCAGGATCGCCTGCGCGAGGCAGACACGCTGGCGGAAGCCCTTGCTGAGCTGCCCGATGGGTCGTGCCAGATGCTCCTGGAGAGCAGTCGCGTAGACGGCCTCGGAGATCCTCTCCGTGCGGTCGCCCGGCGGAATGCGCCTCAGTTCGGCGATCATCGCCAGGTAGTTCTGCACGGACATCTCGGGGTACAGCGGGGCGTTTTCGGGCAGATACCCGATGCGCTCCTGCACCGCGAGCGTGTGGGTGAGGACGTCCAGTCCGTCGATTTCGGCCAGTCCGTCGTCCGGCTGCAGGTAGCCGGTGAGGATCTTGATGATGGTCGTCTTGCCGGCCCCGTTCGGGCCAAGGAGGCCGACGATCTCGCCCTCGGTGATCTCGAAGCCGACACCTAGCAGGGCTTGTACGGAACCGTACGCCTTGCTCAGATCGGTTACCCTGATCATCGCGTTCGCCTATGGATGTAAGAGCATGTCTACCCAGCGGGCCCGGGCGGAACGTCGGACTTCCGCCATGCGCGGGGGCGTGGCTCCGAACTGCACAGCGCGCGTCCCGTCGGCCCATTCGGATACAAGTCTACCGAAATCGGCTCGATAGGCAAGGCCGTGATGTGCCGGCCGCGCGGATCAGACTCGTCCGACTCGGACCCGCCAGTCGCCGATCTCGCTTCGCAGGCGGGTGACCGCCACCGGCTCGCGTGGGAGATCGCCGGCTCGTGTCGCGGCATCGATACGCCGCTCCAGCTCGGCCAAGCACGCGTGTGCGCGGGCCGCGTTGTCCTCACTGTGATACGCCTCGCAATGGATAAGCAGTCCCCATCCCGCCGCCACAATGTCCTGGGGGTACACGCCCGTGGCCGGCCCGTCGAGGAGCTCCTCGGCGGCGGCATGGGCCGTCGCGTAGTCCCCTAGCATCGATGCGGCTCGTCCCGCGATGCGCAGTGACTGCCGTCGGATATGCGCGTCAGTGCCCTCAGATCCCACGAGCTGTGCTACACGCCGCTTCGCCATCGCCGGCCGGCCGCGGGCAAGGAACATCAGGCCGGACGCCACTGACAGACGCGCGTTGCTGATGGGGTCCGCGCCCGCCCGCGGCCGGACGGAACGCGCCCTGGTCAGCCATATCCCGGCTGCGTCGAGGTCTCCCAACTCCACCATCGCCGCCGCTGCGACCGTCTGTACTCGGAAGAGCATGCCGGTTCTCTCGGGCGTGGGGATCGGTAGCGTGGTGGTGCGCAGCAATGGCGCTGCCTCCTCCGCGACCGCGCGCGCGCGGACGTGGTCGTGCGCGTCCGTGAGGACATCGGCGAGAGCGGTCAGGCACCGAGCCCGACCGGCAACGGGCAGATCCGGTGGCCGACACGCGACGCTGAGCGCGTCGGCCGCGCCAAGGACGTCGCTGTGGCTACGCCGTATCGCCGCGACGGCGAACAACGCACACGCCGCCGCGTCGGCATCATCGCCGTCCGCGGCGTGTGCCGCCGCACGGCGTGCCGATTCTTCCGCGTCCTCGCCCCGCCCGAGGTCACGCAGCGCAAGGCACATCTGCATGGCCACCAGGTGTCGGATGGCCGGGCCATAAGCGTGTGTGGTGTCCGACTGGAGCGACGCCGTGAGAACGGCCCACGCGGGCAGTGCCGCGGCGCGTCCGGCGCGCATGCGTTCCAGGTACGCCGCGTGGAAGGCGGCCCATGCCCTCGCCTTGGCCGAGAAGCCCTCCGGGTCGCCTGCGATCATCGCGATGACGGCCTCGGCCTCGCCCTCGTCCCAGTCGGGTGTGCCGCTGTCGGCGCCAGCGTAGTACGGCGCGTCCCGGTCGGGCGGCGATGCCCCGCGTGGCAGCAGCAGACGGCGGAGCAGCGCCTCCTCCGCGTCCCTGGCGTGGGCCCGCGAGCGCAAGGCGCGCGGTATGTAGTCGGGGGCGGCCGGGCTCTCGGCCAGCGCGCGCTTCTGCTCGATGGGCATGCGTTGCGCGAGGAACCCGACATAGTTCGGGTCCGCCTCGAACAGCTCCGCGCACCTCTCGACCAGGCCTCCCGACGGGTGTCGGCGCGACCCCTCCAGCAGGCTCACGAACTGAGGACTGATCTCCAGGTGGCCTGCCACCATTTCCATAGTAAGGTTTCGACTGAGTCGTTCATGCCGCAGGTATTCTGCGAAGGTCCACACGGTTCTTACTCTCCCAAGCGCCGTTACCCATACGACTGCTTGCTGGTATTATAACCGAACTAACCCGAGACATCAAATACAGTAAACTGGTCTGCTGGCAACGCGCCAGGATTCGCGGCGACGCGCGAGTCAGGGGAGCCGGCCTGGGCGGGTGACCTGCGCCGTTGGGCGCCGGGCGCGAACGTCGCCATCGGCGGCCATGGGAGCCGTTCACGTCGCGCCGGCCGCCTGCTAGCCGGCGGCTTGCCCGGCGTCGGCGCGCCCGCGGAGTACGCCTCGGGAGATCGCGTCGACGGCGTCAGGAAGGAGCACGTGCTCGGCCGCGCGCACACGGTCTGAGAGCGTTCCTACGCTGTCCTCTGGAAGGACGCGCACTGCGCGCTGCGAGATGATCGCCCCGCCGTCCACGGTCTCGTCGACGAAGTGGACCGTGGCTCCGGTGACCTTCGCGCCGTACGCCAGCGCGTCGCGTACCGCGTACATACCGGGGAATGAAGGCAGCAGAGCGTTGTGAGTGTTGATGATGCGCCCTGCGTACTGTGCGACGAAGGCAGGCCGCAAAATGCATAGGAACCCGGCGAGGACCACCAGTTCGACATCGCACGCAGCAAGATGCACGCAGATGGCGCGGTCGAATTCCTCGCGTGTCGCGTGGTCGCGCGGGCGTTCGACTGCTGTGGGTATGCCCGCTGCGCGCGCGCGGGCGAGGGCGCCGGCGCCGTCCCGATCTGAGACGACGAGCGCTATGTGCACCGGCGACCGCGGATCGACGTGTAGCCTGTCTATGAGGGCCTGGAGGTTCGATCCGCCCCGTGAAGCCAGGACGGCGACGTTGACGGCCTCACGGCAGGTCATGGGCGACGATCCTGCACACGAACGTCGCGGCCGACCACGCGGACCCGCCCCTCGGCGACGGCTCGGATCGTCTCTGGATAGAGCGCGTGCTCGACGGCGTGTATCTTCGTCTCGAGTGACTCCAGCGTCTCGTCCTGGTCTACCACGACCGCCCTCTGTGCGATGACCGGCCCCGTGTCGACCCCCTCATCGACGAAGTGGACCGTGACGCCCGTGACCTTGACACCGTACTCGAAGGCGTCGCGTATCCCGTGCGCGCCCGGGAACGACGGGAGCAGGGCGGGGTGGATGTTGACGATTCGGCCTGCATAGCGGCGCACGAAACGCGGCCGGAACACGCGCATGAATCCGGCGAGGATCACCAGGTCCGTCGCGTATTCCTCGAGAGCGTCGGCGACGGCGGCGTCGAAGTCCTCGCGGGTGGCGTGGTCGCGCGGGCGAACCACCCGCGTCGGCACGCCCGCATCGGCCGCCCTCGTCAGCGCGTAGGCCGACGGCACGTCCGTTAGCACGAGCACGACCTCCAGCGGCACGCTCGCGTCGCCGTGGAGCTGGTCGAGTATCGCCTGTAGGTTGGACCCGCTACCGGAGGCCAAGACGGCGGCCTTGACTGTGGGCTGCATTCTGC
>NYZG01000118.1 GCA_002687025.1 Candidatus Poribacteria bacterium | reverse complement strand
TCGGCGAACACGTTCCGCTCGTCGAAATCCTTCTCCATCATCTCGTCGTGGTACCGCACGACCGCGCGGACGCCGTCTGTGAACTCCTTCTCCGTGAACAGGCGGCCGCTGTCCTTCCCCTCGACGTCCGTCTTTTCGGAGGCGATTTCCACGTCGCGGAGTATGAGCTTGACGATGCCGGGATACCGCTCGGCGACGTGCAGCAGCACGGCATACTTGCCGTTGCATCTGCGCAGGACGCGGTCGCGACGGATGGCGCGGAGCACCGTCGTGATGGCGGTGACGAGGATGGTGCCGGCGATGACTACGATTACCGGTTCGTTTTCCGCCTGTCGGAACAGAGTGCGGATCCATCCCGGTACCGGGCTGTCGCGCGTGGTCTCGCCGAACCGCCCCGCGCAGCCGGCGAGCACGGCGACAAGCAGGATGGCGGCGCGCGCGACGACTTGCGTCAGCTTAGCGCGTACCGAGATGTCATCGCGCAAGGGCATGCTGCGGGCGTCCCTGGAGTCGGTCTGCTCGCCATGATACATGGCGCCGAGATCCCGAGAAAGGCGCACGACGAAGCGCGCGGGCCGTTCCATGGGTCTGTCACCGGCCGGCTGCCGGCTGGCACGCGCGTGTGATGCCTCGTCAACGGCGAGACAGCGAGGTCGTTGGGTCGAGATTCCTCCCCAGCGGGTCGGAATGACAGTTCCTGGCGTTGGTTTCGGCTCGCGGGCGGGTACAGACCACGCGTTCGTGGGCTCGATGAAACAGCCCTGACGACGCGCGGTGACGTCAATCCGGTAGCGGCACGGGCGTCGCGTCTTCGGTCGCGATGCTCCAGTCTGCCAGCCGTAGCGCCATGTCGGCCACGGTCGAGGCCGCGCCGGGGTCATCGACGACGTTCCGCAGCTCCCACGGATCGGCCCGCAGGTCGTACAGCTCATCGCGGTCGCCCATGGGGTCGTGGACGTACTTCCAATCCGCCGTCCTGGCCATCTTCCGGCGGCCTTCCGCCTCTCGCGCGCGGAGAGAGGCGATGAGCGCGGCTCGACCCCAGGGCCGTGGCAGCGCGCCAAGATCGTCCAGAGTGAACGGCGGCCCTCCGGCGCCGTATTCGGAGAACGTGACGTCGCGCGGAGGCGCGTCGGTCACGGTGGGCAGAGGCCGTCCATGCATTGCGCGCGGAATCTCGATGCCTTGCAGCCCCAACAGCGTGGGGACGACATCGACCAGGTTGGCCATGCCACTGTCGCGCGCGCCGCTGGGCACGCCGCCGGGCCATGAAATCACGAGCGGCACACGCGTCAGACAGTCGTAGAAGACGCCTCCCTTGCACTGCATGGCATGCTCGCCCATGAAATCCCCGTGATCCGAGCAGAACACGACGATCGTGTCTTTCCGCAGGCCAAGCCGCTCCAGCGCGTCGAGTATGCTGCCGAGCGCGTCGTCCAACTGGCGCACCATCCCGTAGTAAACCGCCATCATGCCGTACACATCGTCGATGTCGTCGTCGCGCACGCCAAGCATGTGGTGGAGAACACGGTTGCGCTCTGGGGCGCTCTCGTCGAACTCGTCGTCGCGCCACGGGGGCATGTCGATCCGGTCGCGGGGAAAGAGGGCCGCGTATTCCGACGGGCACACCCAAGGCTCGTGCGGGTCCGGCAGCGACACCCACAACGCGAACGGGTCATCGCCCTGCTCTTCGAGGAAGCGCACAGCTTGCCCGGCGATCAGGCCGGTCGAGTGGTCCTCCGGGGGATAGTCCGGCGAGGCGTACCCGAAGCGCGGGTTCTGCCGCTCCATGTCGCGGCGCAGCGCGTTCGCGGCGTGGAAGCCATCGAGCGGACGGAACCATTGCGGCCGAGAATTGCCGTCCATGCCCCCGTGTCCCACGGGCAGCCACGTGTCGAACAGATCGATGTCTTCCTCGGTCTCGAAGCAGTGGTTCTTCCCGATCAGGCCGAGGCGGTAGCCGTGGTCGCTCCAGATGCGGGCGGCGTGGTTCACCCCAGGCGGCATGAGCGTCTCGTTGCGTCGCGCGCCGTGCGTGTGCGGCCACTGGGACAGCCAGAAAGACACGCGCGCGGGCACGCAGAGCGGATGGGGCGTGAAGGCGTTCTCGAACAGCGTCCCCTCGTTTGCGAGCCGCTCGAGCGACGGCGTTTCGCAGAACGTCGAGCCGTAGAGGTGGCTCGACGTGGCCTTCTGCTGGTCGGTCATGGTGATTAGGACGTTGGGTCGTCGTGCCACGGGCTTCACCCCCTGATGCGTAGGGTCAGCGAATCGTCGCGCTCGATTTCGTCGGCGCGCGCGACGAGGCCATCGATGTCGTCGGTCACTCGTATGTAGCGGCCGCTCAGCCGGTCGGCCCGGCCGCTTGCCAGCGCCAGCATCGTTTGAGCGACGCGCTCGGGTGGCGTGCCGCGGCCTTCGTCGAACAGACTGTGGAAGCCCGGTCGCCACTTGCGTCCGCCGGCGTCGTCCATGATGAAGCGCGTCATGTGGGTCAGCACGGCTGGTGGCGCGACCGCGAACACCGTCACGCCGTGTTCTCGCGTTTCCGCAGCGAGGCCCTCTGTGAGGCGCATCAGGCCGGCCTTGGAGCTGGCGTAGCTCGTGCAATGAGGGTGCGGATCGCCGACGCCGCCGGTACTGACGACGTTGATGACGCGACCTCGCCCCGCAGCCACCATTCCACCGACGAAGGCATGGCAGGTCAGGAACGCACCGCCGAGATTCGTGTGCACGTCGCGGAGCCATGCCGAGGGCTCCGCCTCCCACACGGGCGCTATCACTGAGAACGTGCCGGCGTTGTTGATGAGGATGTCCGGTGTGCCGAGCTCATCGTGTACTCTCTCGGCGAATCGCGCGACATCGGCCGGGTCACTGATGTCCGTCTGCGCGATCAGCGCCGCGCCGCCCGCGTGAGCGACCATCGAAGCCGTTTCGGCGAGGTCGTCGGTGAGGATATCCGCCAGGGCGAGCGTCGCGCCTTCGCTGGCGAACGCCAACGCGATCGCGCGCCCAATCCCACGCGCGGCGCCCGTGACCACGACCACGCTGCCTCGCATCGACATGCCTGATTCCCCCGCGCCGCCGCTGACAGACGCTACGACCCCGCGCCCTCTCCGGGCGCGACCTGAGCCTCGATGAACAGGCTGGCGCCGTCGCCTGGCGTGGACTCGAAACTCACCTTCCCGTCGATCGACAGCATCCGCTCCTGCATGGCCAATAGCCCGAAGCGGCGCTCGACGGGGCCCGATAGCACGGCATCGACATCGAAGCCGGCGCCGTCGTCCTCGACGATCACCGAGAGCCGATCGTCGTGCTGCTGCACCACAATGCCGACGTTTCGCGCGTCGGCGTGCTGCGCGATATTCGTCAGGGCGGCGTGCACCACCTGGTACAGCGCGGCCTTGACGGGTCGCGGACAGCCACCGGGCTCACCCTCGGCGTGTACGTCCACGGTGATCCCATGCCGCGTGTGGAAACGCGCGGCGTCCTGCTGCAGCGCCGCGACCAGGCCCAGATGTTCCAACGCGCTGGGGTACACGTCGAACGACAGCTCGCGCACCTGGCTGAACGTCTGGGTGGCGACCTCCCTGAGCGTCTCGGCCTGCCGGCGCACCTCACGCACATCGCCGGTCCGCGACAGCACCCGCAGTCCCACTAACAGGGACGACAGCGCCTGACCGGCGTGGTCGTGCAGGTCCCTGGCGATGCGCGCTCGTTCGTTCTCCTGAACGGTCATCATCTGCACGATAAGTCGAGATCGCTCCTGCTCGGACTTCCGCAGGGAGGCCCCCGCGCTCTCTCGCTCCTTGAGCGCGAGCTGGTCTCGTTCGGCCTCCTTCAGCCGTGTGATGTCCGTCACTACGCCTGTGACCGTCCATCGCGACTCGCCGAGGCGCCTGATGGTCGCGTCCTCGTGCATCCATCGGACCTCCCCATCGCGGTCGATGCACCGGTAGTCGTGGGCGTACCCCGGTAAGCCGTCACGGATCGCGTCGTTCCCGGAGCGGTCCATGACGGCGCGGTCCTCGGGAAAGACGCTCCGCTCCCACGCGGTGTGGTAGTCCTCACCGGGCAATAGGTTCAAGGGGAGGAAGTCGTCGAATTCCGGCGTCGCAGGACGCAGCGGCGTCCAGTGGAAGAGATCGCCGATCCCCTCGACGTGGGAATGCCACAGTATGCACCGGGCCTCACGCACGATCTGCCTGAGCAGCTCGCCTTGCCTCTGTATCTCCGTCTCGGCGCGGGCGAGCTGCTCTGTCCGCTCGCCGATCACGCGGCCCAACTCGGCGACGGCGGCCTCGCGCGGGTCGGGCACGACGCGTATTGCCAGCTCCGCAGGCGACGTGGACTCGACCAGGTCGCGGTTGTATGCCTTGATCTTCAGCACGTAGTCGCCCGGAGGAAGGTCGGCGTAGACGACCTCCTCGCTCCACGTCGACGTCCACGCGTCGTCGGCGCCCACGAGCATATAGGCGTAGCGCATGTTGGTCGTCATGAGGCTGACGCCCCGGTACACGACCCGAATGCGCCCAAAGCCTGCCTGCGTCGTGACCGACGCGGGCGAAACCTGCCACTCGTGTGTGTCGACTCCCACGACGCGAACCGACGGCGGGAACGGCGGCCCCGGGTGGTAGCGGCCTATGCCCCGCAACGTGGCGATGAGGATGCTACCGTCCGGGGCCTCGACAATGCCGGGACAGTAGTTCGAGGGGAGGCCGTCCTCGTCGGTGAGGGTCTGTACGTTCTCGCCGTCGAATTGGAAGACACCCGCGCCGAGCGTCGCTCCCCACAGACGACCTCGGCTATCCACCAGTACGTACTTCACCGCGTCGGCGGGTAGTCCGTCCTCGGTGGTCAGGTTCGTGAATCGCGTGCCGTCCAGGCAGCTCACGCCCCCGCGCGTCGCGGCCCACAGTCGGTTGTCGGGGCCGCGGGTGAGATGGAGCACCTCGTCATGGGCCAAGCCATCGGCGGTCGTCCGCGTCTCGAATCGCTCGCCGTCGTATCGGGTCAGCCCGCCGCCGTTGTAGCTCCCGAACCACATCGCGCCGGCGCCGTCCTCGCAGATCGTCGAGATGTCGTCCGCCGCGAGCCCGTCCTCCGAGGTGAACGCCACCGACCCGCGCTCGTCGTGCCGCAAGACCCCGTGCGTCGTGGCGACCCATATCGCGCCGTCGGCGGCCTCGTGGATGTCCTGGGCCTCACGGAACTCATCGCCCAGTCGTGCGAATGCGCGCCCGGGCCGGGCGCCGAGTATGTCCGACCGATCTTCGCATACGAACACGCCGCTGTCGGACGTCCCCACCCACAGGCGGCCGCGGCTGTCCGGCAGAAGACACGCGATCCTCGACCCGAATTCCATCCGCTGCGTCGCGCGGTCGTCCCCCCACGCCACCGCGGGCCCGCTGCCCCACCACAGCCGGCCTTCCGCATCTAGCGCCATGACCTCCTCGACGGGATCCTCGCACACCCGCGAGACCCCTGCGAGGAAGCAGGACACGCCGCCGTGCCAGCACGCCAGCCAGATGGCGCCCTCACGGTCCTCGGCTATGTCGTGGACGAAGTTGTGCGCGAGCCCGTCCGCGGTAGAGAACGGCGCGAACTCCACGCCGTCATACCGGCACGCTCCCGCGTGCACCGTGCCGATCCACAGGTGTCCGCGGCGATCCTCGTGTAGACACCGAATGTGATCGCCTGGGAGGCCGTGTTCCCGCGTGTAGACCTGCACGCCATCGCCATCGTAGCGACACAGTCCCGCCCCGTACGTGCCGATCCAGAGAGATCCGTCGCCGGCGGCGCAGAGACTGGTGATGTCGTCTGTCGGAAGCCGGACATCTCGGGGCGGGTCCGCGAGGGAGCCGTCACGGACGACGTACAGTCCACGGTCTGTGCCGACCCACACGGTTCCGGCGCAACCCTCGGCCAGGGCGCGCACATCAGGTCCCCCGCCCGCGTCGGCGGGAAGACACGGTCGGCGGGAGCCGTCCCTGTAGCGTGACAGACCGGCCTTGCCGCCGATCCAGAGCGATCCATCACTCCCCTCCAACAGAGACCGGATGGAACTGTCGCCGGGGGCCCATTCAGGCGTGGTGAATCGGCCGTCGTCGTACTTCGACAGACCGCTCTCGGAGCCGACCCACAGGTCACCCGATCGCGTCTGCAGCAGGCATCGTACGTAGTTGCTTGCCAGCCCGTCGTCGGTCGTGAACGCCTCGAACGAGTAGCCGTCATAGCAGGACAGGCCTCGCCGACGGGAGCCGATCCACACGCGGCCGTCGCGGTCGGCCAGAACGCACCGGCTGTCGTGAGTCAGCCCGGATCGATGGTCGAATCTCCGCCAGTGTCCTGCGGTCACGTCCATGCGCCTGTTTCCCTAACCGTGCCGTGCGCGAGCGACGACGAGTCGGCGCCCGACAGGCCTATGGCCGCCCGCAGGGCGTCGTCCTCCGCGCGCCTATCAGCAGCCGTGCGGTGGCTCTGCTTGTGGCCGGATCGTCGACCAGCGGCCTCTAGGCGGCTCCGACCGCGCCGCCAGGGGCCGACACCTTACGGGAAATACCCAACCATAGCTACTAGAAATCCCTGCAAGAGTCAAAGCCCTTGGCGGGACGCGAGCTCATCCAGCGAGTCCGGGCCCGTTGGTTGATGCGACGGCATCGCATACAATGGCGCGCAGGAGTGCATCGCGGTGGAACGCCTCTCGCTACGCGAAGACTGGCATGCTGCGTCCTGCCGCGGTTGCCGAGGATTCTGCGGGACCCAGTTCGATCGCTTGCCCAGGCCGCCTCGTTGCGGCGCATCTGCCGTTGCGCGGCCACGCCGAGAAACGTCACAGCTAAGGAGTGGCCCGCCGACAGCAGGCGAAGCCACGCGGAAGGAAACGGACCATGCGTGGGATACTCGTAGGTCTCGGCGGAAGAGCGCGAAGCTGGCTGCAGGTCTGCCGACGCAGCGGCCAGGCGGACCTGGTCGGTTACGTAGAGGTCTCCCCGGAGCGCCGCGCGCAAGCCATCGAGCAGTGGGAGATCCCGGCAGACGCCGTGTTCGACTCGCTCAGCGCCGCGGCCGCGGCCGTCGACGCCGACTTCGCGCTCGATATCACGCCGCCGGCCGCGCATGAGGCCGTGGCGAACGCCGCCTTCGGCGCCGGACTGCATCTGATCGGCGAGAAGCCACTGAGCGACACGTTCGAGGCTGCGCAGCGGATGCTGGCCGCATCGGAGCGCGCCGGGCTGACGCATGTCATCACGCAGAACTACCGCTTCGGCCCCGTGCCTCGCACGGGGCACAGACTGCTACAGGAGAAGATCGTCGGCGAGATCAAGCACGTCGCCGTGGGCTTCTACCGACCTTGGGCGCACGCGCCGGGCACGCACTACGTCACGATGCCTTACCCACTCATCACCGACATGGGAATCCACCATTTCGACCTGCTGCGCTACGTGCTCGACCTCGAGCCCGTGAGCGTGTACGCCGAGACGTGGAACCCGTCGTGGGGATGGCACGCTGGCGACGCGGGTCATTGCGCCATCTTCGAGTTCGAGGGTGGCGTCAAGGTGATCCACCACTCGCTGGGGAGCAGCGTCGGGAAGACGACCACGTGGAACGGCGACTGGCGCGTCGAGGGCGCCGGCGGGTCGATGACATGGGAAGACGACGACATCTTCTGGACCGCCGTGGGGCCCGCCGAGAAGCAGGGACGCGAGCAACTTCCCCTGGACGATGTTGCCAACGGCCAGGACGCCCTGCTGGCCGAATTCATCAGCGCGATCGAGGAAGGCCGCGAGCCCGAGTGCAGCAGTCGGGACAACATCAAGTCGCTGGCGATGGTCTTCGCGGCCGTCGAAAGCGCGAAAGAGGGTCGCCGGGTGCGCATCGACGAGCTTCTGGACGCTTGAAAGCCCGACCGCGCGCCGCACATAATACGGTGAGGATTCGCCGGTTGCTCTCTGGCGCGTCCGCGAGGGGGAACACGCGTCATGGACGCCGAAAAACTACAGCTGCCGATCACTGAACTCAACGTGCGCCAGCCGCTGGTTGTCGGGCCGCACGCCCCGGCGCGCGAGGCCATCGACCGGCTGAAGGAGAAGGGCGCTGGCTGCGTGCTCGTGGTGGACGAGGACGGCTATCTCCTGGGGATATTCACCGAGCGCGACGTGCTCCAGAAGCTCGCGCCTCTGCCAAGCGCGGCCGCGGATCGCGCGGTGTCGGAGTTTATGACGCCCCGTCCCACCGTGCTCCATCAGGACGACAGCATCGTCTTCGCCCTGCACCAGATGCACCTGGGCGGGTACCGGCACATCCCGCTCGTGGATGACGACGAGAAGCCGCGGCACATCGTCTCGGTGCGCACCGTTGTGGACTACCTCGCGGGTCGGCTGACGGAGAGCGACCTGCGACACGACGGGTAGCCGCGCGGACCGACGGAGAGACGCATCCCGAACGAGGAGGTCGTCGAACATGGACCCGGTGAAAGAGGAACTGGCCCGGCTCGAGGAGGAGTTGGACAGCGCTGGCGCTGAGTTGCCCGAGGTGGCGCTTCAGGTGCCCGTGGCCGAGCTCCACATGCGGAACGTACACATCGAGATATCTCCCGACGCGTCGATCCGCGCCGCGATCGACCTCATGGTGGCCCACAATGTAGGGTGTCTCGCCGCCGTCCGGGGCGGCAAGCTGGCGGGGATACTCTCGGAGCGGGATATCCTCCGCAAGGTTGCCCCGGATTTCGACGACGCCGACACGCGGACGGTAAGTGAAATCATGACCGCCGATCCCGGCGTTCTACCATCAGGGTCGACTGTGGCCGACGCCATCCGCGTGATGCACGAAGGCCACTTCCGACATCTGCCGATCGTCGACGCTGAGCGCGTTGTCGAGGCGGTGGTGTCGGTACGGAACATCCTTGAATACGTGGTGGATCACTTCCCCAGCGAGGTGCTCAACCTGCCGCCGCATCCCGTGGACCGCAAGCCGATGGCGACCCCGGAAGGGGCGTAGGCCAAGCGCGACATTCCGAGGTGAGTCACACACAACCCAAGGGCGACCATCGTGACCATAGCCACGCGCAAGCCGGTCGAGGAGCGCACTGACGTCGTCATTCGCTTCGCGGATGACTCGGGCACCGGGATGCAGGTGTCCGGCGACCAGTTCGCCAGCGCATCGGCGTTGTTCGGCAACGATCTCAGCACGCTGCCGGACTTCCCAGCGGAGATACGCGCCCCCGCCGGCACGCTCGCGGGGATCAGCAGCTTCCAAGTCAGGTTCAGCAGCGAGGACATCCACACGCCCGGCGACGACGTCGACGTGCTTGTCGCGATGAACCCGGCGGCGCTCAAAGTCAGCCTCCCCCTTGTGCGCGCCAACGGGATCATCCTGGTTAACACCGCGGGGTTCAGCGCCAAGAACCTGCGCCTGGCCGATTACGACACGAACCCGTTGGACGACAGCTCGCTGGATCGCTACCAGGTGTTCAAGGTCGATCTGGTAGAGCTCACGAAGTCGGCGCTGAAGGAGTTCACCGATCTAAGCGCCCGCGAGGCCGAACGCGCCAAGAACATGTTCGCTTTGGGCATGGTCTTCTGGCTCTTCCACCGCCCCCTTGAGCACACGATCGAGTGGATCAGCGCATACTTCAACCGGCCGGGCCGAGAGAAGTTTATCGAGCCGAACATCGCGGCGCTCAAGTCCGGCTACGTCTACGCGGAAGCGACCGAACTGTTCGCGACGTCCTACGAGGTGAAACCCGCGCCGCTACGGCCGGGGACGTACCGCAACATCAACGGCAACTCGGGCCTGGTGATGGGCCTGATCGCCGCGTCTAAGAAGTCCGGGCTGCCGCTGTTCTTCGCCGGCTACCCGATCACACCGGCCAGCCAGATCCTGCACGAACTGTCGCAGTATAGGCACTGTCGCGTCCGAACGGTGCAGTGCGAGGACGAGATCGCCGCGATGGGGGCTACGATCGGCGCCGCCTACGGCGGGTCGCTCAGCGTGACGGCTTCGTCGGGGCCCGGCATCGCGCTCAAGCAGGAGGCGCTCAGCCTCGCGATAAGCATGGAACTGCCGCTGGTGGTCTGCAACGTCCAGCGAGGGGGGCCCAGCACCGGACTCCCAACGAAAACGGAGCAGTCGGACCTGTTCCAGGCGATCTGTGGACGGCACGGTGAGAGTCCACTCCCCGTACTCGCCACGTCGCGACCGGGCGACTGCTTCGATGTCGCGTTCATGGCTGCCCGCATCGCGATTAAGTACATGACGCCGGTAATCGTGCTGTCCGACGGTTACCTCGGGAACGGCACGGAACCATGGCGGATACCCGAGGCCGACGAGCTCGATGCCATCCCTGTGAAGTTCCACACCGAGGTCGAGGGGTTCGAGGCGTTCCGACGCGACCCTGAGACGCTCGCGCGCCCGTGGGCCCTACCCGGCACACCGGGGCTGGAACACCGTGTGGGAGGACTGGAGAAGGCGGACGGCTCCGGCAACGTCAGCTACGACCCGATCAACCACGAGGTGATGACGCACCATCGCGCGGACAAGGTCGCCCGTGTCGCGACCGAGATCCCCCCGACAGAAGTACACGGCCCCGACGAGGGTGACGTTCTCATACTGGGCTGGGGCGGCACATACGGCTCGATACGCGCCGCCGCGGAGCGACTCAGTGCTGCGGGACACACCGTGTCGCGCGCACACATTCGGTGGCTCAACCCATTACCGAGTGATCTCGAAGACATCTTGAAGCGCTTCAAGAGGGTGCTGCTGCCCGAGCTGAACCTCGGACAGCTCAGCACGTTCCTTCGCTCCAGATACCTCGTGGACGTGCAGAGCCTGAACAAGATGCAGGGGAAGCCGTTCACGTCCGGCGAGATCGAAGACGCCGTGCGCAACCTGCTGTAGACGACGCAACGCGACGGGCGACGAAACGAGCAGCTAGACGGAGAAAGTGACATGGCAATAGACGCGCCACCGGCGGCTGCGGAAGCGGCTCCGCCACTTACCCGGGCCGACTTCGAGTCGGACCAGATTGTGCGCTGGTGCCCGGGCTGCGGGGACTACGCGATCCTGGCGCAGATGCAGCGGACGCTGCCCGAAATCGGGGTAGCGGCGCATAACGTGGTGTTCATCTCGGGGATCGGGTGTTCTAGCCGTTTTCCGTATTACATGGACACGTATGGCATCCACTCGGTGCACGGCCGCGCTCCCGCGCTTGCGACGGGACTGAAGGCCAGCCGGCCGGACCTCGACGTCTGGGTGGTGACGGGAGACGGAGATGCCCTGAGCATCGGCGGCAACCATCTCCTCCACATCTGCCGTCGAAACGTCGACGTGAACATTCTCCTCTTCAACAACCAGATCTACGGGCTGACGAAGGGGCAGTACTCGCCGACATCGCCGATCGGCACGAAGTCTTACTCGACGCCGACCGGGTCGATCGACGCGCCGTTCAACCCGCTGCGCATCGCGATCGCGGCGAACGCGTCGTTCATCGCGCGCGCGATAGACCGTGACCTGAAGCACCTGAGCGAGATGATCAAGCGGGCGCACGCGCACCGCGGCACGGCGCTGCTGGAGATCTATCAGGACTGCATCGTGTTCAACAAGGGCGCATTCGCGCCGCTGTCAGACAAGGCGAGCAAGGAAGACCGGGTCATATACCTGCACCACGGCGAGCCGATGATCTTCGGCAAGACCAGGGACAAGGGCATACGACTCGACGGCCTCCAGCCGCGGGTCGTATCGCTCACCGACGGCGCGTACGGAACCGCCGACCTGCTCGTCCACGACGAAGACGACGAGCATGGGACCCTCGCGGACATCATCGCCTCGTTCCAGGAACGTGAGGACTTCCCGAGGCCTCTGGGCGTCGTCAGGGATGTCGAGCGGGTGTGCTACGAGGACGTGCTGGAGCAGCGGGTGGCGGACGCCGTCGAGGAACGTGGCGAGCCGTCGCTCCAAGAGCTCTTTGAGACGGGCGATACCTGGGAGGTACCGGAGCACCCCGCCTCCTGACGATCGCGAACGTACGCACTGCCGAAAACGGGCGGCCCATGGGTCGCCCGTTGTCGCGCGGCCCCTCAGAACATCCTCAGCGCCAGCCCGACGACCACGGACACCGTCACCATGCTCAGCACGGTGGACAGGACGACAGCCTGTGAAGCGAATTCCGCCTCGGCGTCGAATTCGATACTCAGGATCGCGCTGTTCACGGCGGTCGGAACCGACGACGATATGAGCAGCACCTGCGCGAGCAGGCCGTGCATGCCCGTGACGTGGATCAGCAGCAATCCGAGCGCCGGCCCGACGCAGAGCCGCAGGACCGAGGCCGCGACCAGCGGCAGGAACCGCCCGATCTGCGAAACGTTGGCCAGTTGCGCCCCGAGCGTCGCCAATCCGATGGGGGCCAGCGAGCTCGCCATGCGGGCCAGCGGCACGTCCACGAAATGCGGCAGCGGGACGTTGAGCAGACGGAACGCGAGCGCTCCGACGACGGCTGGGAGTATCGGATACGCGGCGACCTTGCGTATCGAGTCTCGCACGGACCGCGCGCCGGTCGAGATGAAGAATGCGCCGACGGTGAAGCTCAGCACGTTCTGACTCGTGAGCACCAGCGCCTGGAGATCGACCGCAGGGCTGTCCTCGCCGAAGACCAGCTCAATGACCGTCAAGCCGTAGTTGCCGCTGTTGTAGAAGATCGTGGCGACCACGAACGCGACGGCCAGAGACCGCGGCAGCCTGCGCCATCGAGCCAGCGCGAAGGCGAGCAGCCCAACGCCCGCCATCACCGCCCAGGTGAACGCGACGACGCTCCCAGCCTCACGTAGGCCCAGCCTGAAGTGGTACAGGTGGCTGAATATGAAGCACGGGACGAGCAAGTAGACGTTCACGCGGGAGAGCGTGCGCAGGTCGAGGCCGATGGCCTTCTGGACGATATAGCCCGCGGCGATCATCAGGAGAAGGGGCAGGATCACGCGGGCGACGATGGCCGTGCTCTCCTACTCGCGAGGCGATGTCTGGGGCCCGGCGGCGTCAGCCCGCCACGAACGCCGGCGCGATAAGATGCCCCGCCTCGCGGTACCACTCGACGGCGGCGCGCAGGCCTTCGGTGAGGGAGACCTGCGGCTCGTAACCTAGCAATTCGCGCGCTTTGGCCACGTTCGGCGCGCGAAGGTGCACGTCCGAATGCTTGATCGGCGTAAACGCGATGCCGGAGCGCGACTCGCATGTCTCGACGACATCGCACGCGAGCTGATACATCGTCACGGTGTTGCGGGGGGCTCCGATATTGAAGGTCTCTCCCACCGCTTCGTCGCGTGTGAGAGACCGCAGCACTCCGTCGACGAAATCGTCGATGTAGCACCACGCCCGGATCGCGGCGCCCTCATTGTGGACGGTCAGCGGCTCCGCGTTCAGGGCCTGGAATATGAACCGCAGCACCGCGTGGTCGCCGACGCGGCCGGGGCCGAACACGTTGAACGGGCGTAGGATCACCGTGGGCAGGCCGCGCTCCCGGTGGGCCGACTGCACGAGATGCTCACCTGCGACCTTGCTTGCGGCGTAGCACCAGCGCGGATCCTCGCTGGGGCCGACGGAAGTCGGCGCCGTCTCGACGGCATCGTACGCGTGCGACCCGTACACCTCGCTCGTGGACAGGTAGATGAAGCGCTCGACATCCTTCGGCTCGATCGCGTCGAGTATCTGCTGCGTGCCGCGTATGTTCACCTCGAGGGTGCGGGAAGTGTTCATGAGCACGTGCTGTACGCCCACGACGGCCGCGAGATGAATGACGATCTGCGCCCCGCCGCACACGCGCTTGAGGGCGTCGCCGTGGAGGATGTCGGTCTCTACACAGCGGACATTGCGGTGGCCGTCGAGGGAGGAGAAGGCGTAGGCATTGCTGCTGAAGTCGAGGTCGCAAAGGACGACCTCGTTGGTCTCGGCCAGGCGTTTGGCGAGGGAGACTCCGATGAACCCGCCGCCACCGGTGATGACGATCCGACGCCCCTGCATCATTGCCAAGAACCCCTCGCGCTAGTGGCTCGCGGAGCCACGCGACAGAGCTACAGTTGACCGCTCGTGGCTCAGCCGCTCGTGGGCGGACGCCGTTTCGGGCCGTACCCGGGCGTCCTCCCTGTAGACTCCTACCGCCTGCGCGCCGCGTGCTGTGGCAGGCGGCCCTATGGTAGCCGCGGAATGCGCGAGAGCCCGACCCGGATGGCTGCCCAGCGACCGCGAGTCTAGCACTCGCATCGGCGGGAAGTCAAACCGAGAACGGCCCCAGCCGGCGAGCCGCAATCGGCGACGCGCGGCCGCAGGCATTGGCTCGGATGCGGGCCAGTTGGGCCGTCCGCGCTCGGGGCCGAGCACCGATAAGGGCACCACTATGGGCGCCCTCGGCTCACGTCCGGCGGTACGGGAATTCAGTCGGCCAGGGCCGTCTCCGTGTCCTCTGGGATCGGCGCTTCGAGGAGCTTGTCCAGGCGCGAGATGTACTCCGCGTGGTCCGCCTTGCTGATGCTTGGTGACCCTTCCACGAAGAACGCGATGTGACCCGTGCGGTCTATGGCGATCTTGGTGGGGACGCTCTGGATGCCGCGGCCGATGGCGCGGCCTAGCACCTGCATCATCTCCCGGTTAGCCATGATGATGGGGTAATTCAGTTCCTTCCTCTGGGCCATCGTCTCGACCACGTCGACTGTCTCGATGGCGTCTACCGAGAGACCCACATACGTGAACTGGTCTTCCTTGTGCTGTTCCTGGAACTCCGTCAGGTCTGGAAGCTCCTTGACGCACGGCGCGCACCACGTGGCCCATATGTCGACGACGACGACATGCCCCTTCAACTCGGCGAGCGACACTGCCTCGCCCGTGAGCAGGTCGGATCCCTCGATGTTCGGTACCTCTACCCGTTCCGCGGGCGTCTCGTACTCCAGCGTAAGCCCGGCCCACGACGGCGCCACAAGCGCGACAGCCAGAAACGCCGTCACGACGGGCGCGCGCGCGCGCCAACTCTCCAACCCGCTTCTCATCTGCGTTCTCATACTCGCCCCCATGCGCTATGACTTCATACTCGTAAAGGGTAGCACCGCTTGTCTATACCGGGCCGACGATGGCCAAGTCAACGCCCACGACGCCCTCGGAAGTCGGCGCCATTCACCCGCCGGCCCACATAGTCTCGCCGCGTTGACGCAGGCGCCGGTACACTGCTTTACTGGCGCACGAGACGGCAACGCAACCAGGGGGATGTCATGCGCGATGTCGGCGCGGCGCCGGAGCTCGGCGAACCCGGCCTGCAATGGTTCAACGTCCGGGAGCCGCTGACGCTGGAGGCGTTGCGGGGCAGGCTCGTGATCCTCGACTTCTGGACGTTCTGCTGCATCAACTGCATACACATCATCCCGGCCTTGCGCGCGGCCGAGGAGCGCTTCCCCGACGATCTGGCAGTCATCGGGGTGCACTCGCCGAAATTCGACGCGGAGAAAGACCCGGCGAACGTCGCCCAGGCAATCGCGCGCTACGATATCGCGCACCCCGTCGTGCACGACCCGGAGTTCACGATCTGGAAGAGCTACGGCGTGCGCGCGTGGCCGACGCTGGTGTTCATCTCGCCAGATGGTGAGATCGTCGGGCGCCACTCGGGCGAGGTGACCGCCGATACGCTGATCGACGCAGTGCCCCGTCTGCTCGCGGAAACGCGCACCGACGCGACTCCTGAGCCGCTTCCCCTCGGCCTATCGCCGACTCCGGCCCCCGAACGGCGGCTGACGTTCCCCGGGAAGATGAAGGCGCTGGCGAGGCCCATTGGCGACGCGCTCTACGCGCTCACGGACAGCGGCGGCCACCAGATAGTTCTGCTAGACCGCGATGGGGCCGAGACAGTGCGGTACGGGTCTGGAGAGCCCGGCTTCAAGGACGGGCCCGCGGCGACTGCGACGTTCCGATATCCCCAGGGGCTCACGTGCGCCGAGGATGCGATTTACGTCGCCGACACGAACAACCACGCCATACGCCGCATCGACATCCGGTCGGGGATCGTCACGACGTTGGCCGGGAACGGGACGCGCGGGCCGATCCTTGGGGACAGGGACATCGACGCGTGGAAGGCCGTCCTCGCATCGGTGTGGGATCTCGGGATCGACGGCGACCGGCTGTACTTCGCCAACGCGGGGACGCATCAGCTAGGCGAACTCGACCTCGCGACGAACGACGTGCGGCTCCTGGCCGGGTCGGGAGCCGAGGGACTGGAGGACGGCCCGGCCCACGACGCGGCGCTCGCGCAACCCAGCGGCCTCGCGCTCGCCGGGGACGGCAAGCTACTATACTTCGCTGACAGCGAGACGTCGTCCATACGGCAGGTGTCCCTGGGCCGCGAACCCGAGGGGACGACGCTCATCGGCACGGGCCTGTTCGACTTCGGCCACGTGAACGGCGCATGGAGTCAGGCCCAACTACAGCATCCTCTCGGCGTTTCGCTGGCCAGGGGAACGCTCTACGTCGCGGATAGCTACAACGGGGCGCTACGCGTGATCGATCTGGAGAACAGGGTGATCTCCGACCTCGACGACGGCAGCTTCACGTGCCTCGACCCGATCTGCTACCTCTCGGCCGAGCCCGCCGGAGTGCTCGCCCATCGCGATCGCCTGTTCCTCGTCGACACGAACAACCACCGCGTTGTCGAGTACCGGCCCCAGGACCAGGTGTACGAGACGTGGGCGCAGTGACGGGCCTTTGGTCTCAGGGCTTCGCCGCATGTCCCCTCGGCGCGTCGGCATGAGGGAGCCCCGGGGCGAGACGCGATTCGCCCGCGCGATCCCCATCGCGCTGCTGTGGATCGCGGTGCAGAGCGCCGTCGGCGGCTACATGCACGGGTCGACGATCGGCCAGCTCATCGCCAACCACCTGCCTTTGGGCAGCGTGTTCCTCCTGCTTACGCTCGTGTTCCTGGTGAATCCAGCCCTGGTGTGGATATCGCCGCGGCTACACCTTACGACCACAGAACTCACTGCGGTCTGGGCGATGGTGACCGCGGCGTCGGCCGTGCCCGGCTATGGACTGATGGAGTTCCTGTTCCCATACCTCGCGGCGCCGCTGTACTTCGTGACGCCGGAGAATCAGTGGGCCGAGGTGCTGTTCCCGAATCTGCACGAGTGGCTGTACGTCAACGACGCGCGCGCGGTGCGCGGGTTCTTCGAGGGCCTCGATCCTGGCACGCCTCTGCCGTGGGCCGTGTGGATGCGGCCGGCGCTGTTCGCGATCGCGTTCTGGCTGGCGCTGTTCCTTGGCGTGGCGTGCTGGGCGGTGGTCCTGCGGCGGCAGTGGATCGACCGGGAGCGGTATGCGTTCCCGCTGGTGCAAGTAGCACAGCGCCTGACCCACTCGGACCCCACGGGTCGCGCGCTGAACGACACATTCCGCGACCGGCTGTTCTGGGTGGCGTTCGTCGCGATGCTGTTGGTGCACACGTTGCGTGGGGTGCATCGCCTCTACCCCGCGGTCCCGGATGTCCCCATCGAGTTTTCGATCGCGCGGTTCTTCCCTCACCGGCCGTGGAACAGGCTCGTGACGGCGTGGCCCTTGTGGCCGCACTTCTACTTCTCCGTGGTCGGGGTGACGTACTTCCTGCACCTGGACGTCGCGATGAGCCTGTGGTTCTTCTTCGCCATGTACAAGTTCCAGCAGGTGTTCTTCAGCGCCTTCTCCGTGACGGCCGTGAACACGCAGCATCAGGTGATGGGCGCGGTGGTAACGCTCGCCCTGGCGTCGATGTGGCAGGCGCGGCGGCATCTGGCAAGCGTTCTGCGCGCGGTCACGTCAGGGTCGGCCGGCGGCGCCATGGACGATGGGGAGCCGATGTCCTACCGCGCGGCCGCCGGGGGGATCGTGGTTTCGCTGCTGGCGATG
>NYZG01000117.1 GCA_002687025.1 Candidatus Poribacteria bacterium | reverse complement strand
TATGCCCGGGAGACTCTCACTATACTTGGACCAGTTTCTGGGGGCCAGACCAGCAGAAGAAGCAAGCTGCATGAACCAACACTCTGTGACCACACCCCGCCGCAGCCGGCCAGATGCATTTTCGATGAGATACTGCGAGTATCGTTGGCTACCCTCGTCGATGTTGGCCTGTGAAGTGGGCGGTTTACGCCGATCAGAGCCCGGGGAGGCGACGCGATGGAGTTCTATCATCGAGTGCCCGATGCTATGGTGGGAACCACTCTCTACCCTCTTGAGACGCTGCTCTCCGTGCACGAGGAAGTAGGCCAGCGGCAGGTGGCGAAGTATGAGGGCCGCGAACGGCTTGCCAGAACATACATCCCATGTCTGTCGTGCAAGTGGACGGAAGTCGTGCAGATGGTGGCTGTGCCCTTGACGGTGATCCATGAACGTCTTCGGCTCAGCCAAGCCGGCGGCCGCCGCTACTTCCGAATATCGAGCGACTCACTCGATCGCGATCGGCTAGCAGTGTATTACCGGAACGACCCGGAGACCGAAGCGGAGGTGTTCGACCCGTTCGACGAGTCGCTGCCGATAGATCGGCCCAGTCCTGGCTTCCAGGAGTGGTTCCGCGAGGCGGCGTCGGAAGGCAGGCCACCTCGGCTGTACGTGGGTCTGCCACACATCCTCTACCGTGGAGAGATCGACGTCAGTGCATGTCCCATCGCCGAACTGGAGTAGTCGGGCCGGGTGGGACGTATGCAGGATGCACACTATGGATCGCCACGCAGATGCCGTGCCCGAGAACCTGTGGGTAACGGAAACGCTCGAAGAGGCGCGGGCGTACGACGCGCGCAAGGAATCCGGGCCGTTCCGCTTCTCCGTCGCACTCAAGCGCGCGCTGCTGTGGCGCCTCATCGAGCCCCGCCTGCCGCCGCCCGATCGCGAAACGCCGATCCTCGACCTCGGAGGCGGGACGGGCGTGTGGGCGATCCGCCTCGCGGAGGCCGGGCATCGAGTCACGATGCTCGACATCGCTCCAGGGTATCTGGCTCGGGCGCGCGAGAAGATCGCGGCCGCCGACCTTACCGGCCTCATCGCGGCAGAACAGGGCGACATCTGCGATCTCAGCCGGTACGCCCCCGACGCCTATCCCGTCGTGCTGGCTCTTGGCGATCCGCTCTCCTACTGCCATGACGCTGAGCGCGCCCTTGGCGAGATTCTGCGCGTCACGCGGCCCGGCGGCGTTCTGATCGCCGACGTCGAGAACCGATACGCGGCGCTACGTGACGGCCGCCGCGCCGAATCGTGGCAAGATGCCAGCCAGGTGTTGACGCAAGGCGTCGCGCGGTGGCAAGGCGAGGACGATTTCGCGCCGATCCGCGCGTTCACACCGTCCGAGATTCGCGGCGTGGTCGAAGGGTCGGGCTGGCGCTGTGAATCGGCGTACCCGGCCGATGTCCTGGCGTCCATCGTGGAGCGCGACATGTTCGAGGACGCCGTTTCGGAACGGCCGATGGACGAGCTCGTCGCCCTGGAGGAACGGCTTCGCGAGGACGCGTCGCTCCTCGGGTGTGGGACGGAGATACAGTTCGTGGCGCGCAACCCGGAGGCGTCGGAACGAAAGGCATGGACGTGACTTCCATCGACGTTCGGGGCGAGGCGTTTCTCATCAACGGCGCGCCGACGTACGCCGAGATCGACGGCAGCGACCCCGCGGCGCACGGGCTGCTGATGAACGCCCGGTTCATTCAGGGCGTTTTCGACGATCGCGCGCAGCCGGAACGGTTCGCGCGGTTCGGGCACGAGGAATGGGACGCGGAGGGCAACACGGACCGACTCGTCGACGCGCTGCCGGCGTGGCACGCGCACGGGCTGCGAGCGTTCACGGTGGGGCTTCAGGGCGGCGGGCCCGTGTTCACCATCGACGACTGGCGGACCATCGACAACAACCCCTTCGGCGCCGACGGGCGTTGCTTCGACGCGGGGTACGCGGGGCGACTGGATCGCCTGATACGTGGCGCGGACGCCGCCGGAATGGTGGTCATCGTCAGCTTCCTGTACGCGTCACAGGGGCCGCGGCTGCGCGACGGTCGCGCTGTGCGTAGCGCCGTCGCGACGGCGTCGCGTTTTCTGCGCGATGGCGGGTATTCGAACGTCATCATCGAGGTCGCCAACGAGCACAATCTCAACGGCTTCTCGAACCACCCGATCGTGCAGTCGGTCGAGGGCATCACGTATCTCATGGACCTGGCGCGGCAGGAGTCGGGCGGGATGCTCGTCGGATGCAGCGGGACGGGCGGATACGCGAGCCGAGAAGTCGCCGACGCGAGCGACGTGATCCTCATCCACGGCAACGGCTGCTCACGGCAGCGGTACTACGATCTCGTGCGCACGACGCAGGCGTACGGTCTCGGACGGCCCATCGTGTGCAACGAGGACTCGCCGTGTTTCAGTCGGCTTGGCGTCGCGTACCAGACGCGGACGTCGTGGGGTTACTACAACAACCTGACGAAGCAGGAGCCGCCCGCGGATTGGTCGATCACGCCGGGCGAGGACGTGTTTTTCGCGCGCCGCATGGCGGAGGGAATCGGCATCGACCTCCCGCCGCTGGAGCCGGGGGACGAGTACTACCTCCAGGGATTCGAGCCGGACATCACGCTGGACGGGAAGCGGTGGGTGCGGCTGGCGAGTCTGTATCCCGAGAAGGTGGATCGCGTCGAGTATTGGAGGAACGGCGAGCGCATCGATGTCGCCTACGACGAGCCGTTCTTCGTCGACTACCGTACGACGTGGATTCAGGGGCCGGTGATCGAACGCGCGGACGACAGGGAGTGGCGCGCGCGCATCTTCCAGACGGACGGCGCCGTGGTCGAGAAGGTAGTGAACGTGTAGCGAACGCGAACGGGGCCGCTGAGCGAGTAGCACATGCTGGTCGAGGGTAGTCTGATGCATCTGTGGGGCGGCGTCGAGGGTGGCGGGACGAAGTTCGTCTGCGCGGTCGGGACGGGGCCGGACGATCTGCGGGAGGTCGTGCGGTTCGACACCACGACGCCCGCGGAGACGCTGGACCGCGTCATTGCCTTCCTCCGTCGCCATCCTGACGTGGACGCCGTCGGCATCGCTTCGTTCGGCCCGGTGGACCCCGATCCGGCGTCGCCGACGTATGGGCACATCACGACGACTCCGAAGCCCGGCTGGGCGCACACCGATGTCGCGGGAGCTGTCACCGATGCCCTGGGCGTTCCCGTCGGGTTCGATACGGACGTCAACATCGCGGCGCTCGGGGAGTGGAAGTGGGGCGCGGCGCAGGGCCTCGACACGTTCCTGTACCTCACGATCGGCACGGGCATCGGCGGCGGGGGCATGGTCAATGGGCAGTTGATGCACGGCTTGATCCATCCCGAAATGGGCCACATTCCACTACCCAGGGACATCGCCCGCGATCCGTTCGAGGGCTCGTGCCCGTACCACGGCGACTGTCTGGAGGGGCTCGCCAGCGGGCCGGCCATCGAGGCCCGATGGGGAAAGCGCGCCGAAGAGCTGCCCGTCTACCACGACGCGTGGACGCTGGAGGCGGAATACCTCGCGCAGGCGCTTGTGAGCTTCATCTGCACGCTCTCGCCGCAGCGCATCGTCATGGGTGGCGGCGTGATGGAGCAGGCGCAGCTGTTCAAGATGATCCGTCGACGCGTTCAGGAGCTGCTGAACGGATACGTCGCGCACGCGTCGATCCTGGAAGAGATCGACGGGTATATCGTGCCGCCGGGCCTTGGGAGCAGGTCGGGCGTTCTGGGCGCGCTCGCGCTTGCTCAACGCGTGTCCGTCGGATAGCAGGCAGCACGCGCCAATGGCGCAGGAGACGACGACACTCGACGTCGGCCCTGGCGTGGTTGCGCTCTGCCGCATCTCGGTTCCCGATTCGCCACCGACGCCACCGGCCCGCGAGAACACTCATGCCTGACGACCGACCTAACATCCTGTTCGTGTTCGCCGACCAGTTCCGCCGTCAAGCGCTCGGATTCGTAGGCGCGGACCCAGTGATTACCCCGGCCCTGGACCGGTTCGCGGAGGAGAGCTGCGTGCTCACCCACGCTGTGAGCACGCGCCCAGTCTGTAGCCCGTACCGGGCGATGCTCCTGACGGGCAAGTATCCGCACGCAAATGGGGTCGTGGGGAACTGCAACTCCGATACCGTTCAGTATGGGAACTACCTGCGATCGGAGGACGTTTGCCTGCCCGACGTACTGCACGCCGCTGGGTACGATCAGGGCTACATCGGCAAATGGCATCTCGACCCGCCGACGGAAGAGCACAACGCCTACACCGAGGGCCCGAGGGGGAATGGCGTCATCTGGGACACGCATACACCCGTGGAACGGAGACACCACTTCGACTTCTGGCACACGTATGGGTGCTGCGATTGGCACATGAACCCGCACTACTGGCAGACCGAAGCCGCTGTGGACGAGCGGATCGATGTCGACGAGTGGTCGGTGAAACACGAGACGGACACCGCGATCGCGTACATCCGCAATGACGACGGGAGGCAGCGCGACCCGGCCAAGCCCTTCTCGCTCATCATGTCGCACAACCCTCCTCATCCGCCGTACGCCGCTGTACCCGACGAGTACCTGCACCCATACGAGGCGATGAAGCTGCCCGAGTTGGCCAACCGCGCGAACTTCGATCCCGACGCCATCGGTGGCGAGGAGCGAGCCAGAAGAACGCTGCAGCAGTACTTCGCCGCGGTCACCGGCGTTGACGAGCAGTTCGGCAGATTGCTCGGAGCGCTCGACGACGCGGGACTGAGCGAGAACACTATCGTGGTGTTCACGTCGGACCACGGCGACATGCTCGGATCGCACGGCCTCATCGGTAAGGACGTCTGGTACGACGAGTCGTTCCGTGTGCCGATGATGATCCGGTGGCCCGACCGTGTGGCGGCGCGTGAGGATGACCTGCTCATCGGCACTCCAGACCTGATGCCCACCTTACTCGGCATGGCCGGCGAGGGAGACCGTATCCCCAACGATGTCCAGGGCTCCGACGCGTCCCCCGCTCTGCTGGGCGCGCCGTACGAGCGGCCGACATCCGCCCTGTATTACACATCGCCGCCCGGACGAACGGAGATCGGCCGCCGCGGCGTCTTGACGCATTCGCACACGTTCGTCATCGAGCGGGGCGACGACGGCAAGGAGCGGACGATCCTGCAGGACCATGCCGCCGACCCGTACCAGCTCGTGAACGTCTCGGATCGTGAGCCAGACCTTGCGCGCGAGCTGGAAGGCGAGGTCCGTCAGTGGAGCTGCAGAATCGACGACCCGTGGAAGTCTGTATCTTCGTGACGGACGAGGGACGCCGCGACATGACGCCATCACCGCGCGTGGCTCGCATGGCCGAGCGCGACGTAGACGCCGTACTGAGCGCCTCGCACGTGTTCACGGACCATCCCGACCTCGATGAGAGCGCGGTCCAGGCCCTTCTCGGGGACTCGCGCGCGTACCTCATGATCGGGTATGTCGAGGACGACCCGGCCGGCTTCGCCCTGGCGTATGCGCTGCCCCGGATAGATGCCCGAGGCGCCATGCTCTACCTGCACGAGGTCGATGTCCTGCCTGGGTTCCGACGCATGGGCGTCGCGACGGCGCTCATGGATGCTCTCCTCGGCATATGCGGTGAGGCCGGATTCAGTGAGATGTTCGTCATCTCGAATCAGTCGAATCAGGCGGCGATGCGTCTGTACGAGTCGACCGGCGGCGAGCGGCCGGCGGCCGACGACGTCGTCTTCGTGTACGAGACCGGCTAGGCCGCGGAGCTTGTGCGGCCGACTCTACCCGCCGCCATCCCACGCCGGAGCACGAGCACCGATTGCGAGGCCAACTCGATACCACAGGCGATCGGTGGTACAACTCGCAGGCCAGGATTCACCTGGGCGGGTCGGCCCTCCGGCTCAACGAGAGTAAGGACGCACATGGAGTCGCTCGAGGAGTATCTGCAGACACGAGCTGGCGGGGCGATTCTGGACATCGCCTGCGGAGGAGGCGCCTTCGCGCGGCGGCTGGTCGACGGCCTCGCGTCGTACGCCAGCGTCACGGGTCTCGACATCGCTGACAAACGCGACGAGTTCCTCGCGAACGTCGACGGTCATGACGTCACGTTCGTGGCGTCCGCGATCGCCGATTATCTGCGCGGCGACCACGGGTTCGACACGATCTCGGTATCGAACGCTCTGCACCACCTCGAAGGCGTTGGGGACATCCTCCGGGATCTCCGGGCCATCGCCAACGCCGACGCCGTCGTCATCATCCATGAGATGTACGCCGACGGACTCACGCCGCCGCAGCAGACGCAGCGCGACCTGCACGCATTGATCGCGCGGCTCCACCTCGGCATGGGCGAATACCACCGAGAGGCGTATACGCGTGGTGACATCCACGGCTTCATCGAAGGCGCGGGACTGGAGGTCGCGCACGCCTTCGACGCGCCGCACGATGACGCTCCCGTGGAGAAGGGCCCCGACGGGTTCGCGGGGAGGGCCGGCTCCGTCATCGCCGACGCCTACCCCGACGGCGCGCCGGCCGATGTCTCTACGGAATACGAACGTCTCAAGGCTCGCGCGGTGGAGATCGGCGTGGCGCGTCCGCCGCAGATGACGCTCGTGTGCGCGTACGAGTAGCGGTGACGCCCGTGGGACGGACGCGCCACCCGTCGCGCGCTGCCATGCGCGGCGAGTCGCGCTGAACGCTCTGGGATGGCGTGCTTGGGGACGCGCCGCTATACTCAGGACGCCCCGATCCGCCTGCGGCAGCTAGCGGCGCCAGATGGGAGACGCGGGATCACATGGACACGGAATTCCTGGCATTCTTCACGGTGCTGTTCCTGATCGAGAACGGCATATTCGCACTCGTCGGCATCGCCACGCTAGTGCACGCCTTCCAAAACTCGCGACGACGGGAGCGGGAGCAACGGGAGGCGGATGCGCTCGCGAAGGCAGAGGCCACGCCTTCGCTACACGACCAGGTGGCGAAAACACAGGAGATGATCGCCGACCTGCTCCTCCACCTGAACGAGGAACGCGGCGTGACGTCGCGGTCTCGCGCATCTCGGGATGGTCGAGAGCCGACGGCGCTCGGAGATAGCAACGACGGGCACAGGTAGATCAGCGGGCGCCCTCGCTCATAAAGCCTCGGCAATGCTCTCGAGGACCGTGAGAGCCCTCGTCTCGCTGTCGCAGGCGGAGCGCAGTCTATCAGCCGCCTCCGCGTGGAGGCTGCCCGACTCGCCGAACGGGATCGGTTGCTTCCCCTGGCCGAAGGCGTCCGCAATCGGCCAGAGGTCGTCACAGACGCTTCGGTAAAGCCGCCGCGCCTCTCTGAGCAGAGGGTCAACGTCCGCAGGCAGCCGAAGCTGCGCCTCTGCCAGGAACTCCACGGCAAGCTCTCGGCAACGGACATAGTGGTCGATGGCGCGCCATGTCCCGCTTTCCTTGCCGACATCCATGAACGCGATCCAACGGCGATACGCCTCGGCGCCGTGAGCGTCGCCTGCCTGGGTTTCGCCGGGGCCGTCCCCGACCTCGCCTGCGCGTGCGTGTCGGATCACGAACTCCAGCCCATCCTTGGCCGCCGTGCGGTCATCGGACGATGGACCAGCAGGGCCGACGATGCACAGATTCCAACTGTCACCGTCGACGTCGAGCATGGAGAACGGGCCTTGTCCGGCGTTGGTCGCGCCGTCGCCGATGTAGAAGCCTTCGGCATCGTAGCCCACGTATAGCTGGTAGCAGAAGTTGAAGTAGCCGTAGCACGGGCGCCCGGCATCGATCGCCTCCTGGAAGCGTTCCCAGGCCATCGCTCGCCTGTTCGGGTCGCGCCCATCGAAGCGGTGGTATTCCAGCTCGTACCCGAGGTTGCGGCCTAGACGCGCCATCGTGCCGTCGGCGTATTCGTCTTCCAGACAGCTCGATACCGAGCTGAGGCAGATGTCCGGCGCGATGCCGATGACAAACGCCTGACCGGTCACGCCGGCGAGCCACGGTCTGGAGACCTCGATGCCGAGGTAGTCGAGGCTGCCCTTCATACAGCCGAGTTGCAGATCCCCGACGTATGTCATCTCCGCGGTCAGATTCTCGAGCTTTCTCATGGCCCTCTCCTTCCAGCCATGGGAACGCCCGCGCCGTGCGTGGCGTTGCGGCATCCGTCCCGTGGTTGGGATGGCTCCCGGCACGGCCGCGCCCCGCCCGTCGTGTCCGCAGAGCATGGGCGCGTCAGGGCTCGCGCGGTTGAGGTCGGGGCACGCGGCGGCCGCCGGCGACCCTCATCTGCGCATGCCCGTGGGTGACGGCGAGGCGCGTGGAGATGTAGCCGCCAGCTGATTGCGTCGTCGGCCGCCGAGAGCGGGCAGACGCTCGTGCCCTACGCGGTCTCCCGTTGTCGGGGACACGCGGTCGCGAGGTGGGTTCCCCGAGGGTTCGTTCTCGTCTAGCATGCGATCCCTGACGGCGGTCGTCTCGGCCGCTGTGTAGGCGCTCGGCCGGCGCCGTTGCTTCGACACTGATCCACCCCGCCGCCTACCGCGCGGCATAGGGAGATCACCATGGCTCGACACCCGTCCGATGACCCAGCTGAATCCCAAGACTCATCGCGCATCACCGGGCTCGACGCGGATTTCATCGCGCACGCCGTCAGTCACTTCGATGAGCAGCGCGCGCGGATGGCGGCGCTCGAAGAGGCTATGTCGGCGCTGCTGGCCCGCACGCTCAGTATGGAGCGGGGACTGAAGGTCACCGCAGTCGGGGTCGGCATCGCCGTCGGGTCGCTCGCCTCGCTCCTCCAGCGCCTGCTATAGGCGCGGCGCTCGATCTGTACGGACCAGCAGCATCGGCGGACGCCACGCGATCCCGTCCGCGGCATCGCTGGGGCGCGGATGCCGCTGCTTGTGTACCCCGGCTGCGCGGCAATAGCATGCCGTGGCGCCCCTACGCCCGCTCGAGGAGGAGGACCATGTCACAACTGAACGCAGCAGCGGTCGAGCCCTGGAGCCCCCACCCGAAGGCCGCGCCGGTACTGGAGCGTCAGGGGGACGCGTGCATCACCGCGGCGAACGGCACGCGCACGTGCGTCGGCGGATGGAGCGTCCGGTACGAAGACGCGGAGCCGGGCGCGACCTACACGATCGCCTGTAACGCCCACGTGACCGATACGCACGCGCCGGCCGATTCTCTGCGGTGCTTCGTCGAGTGGGCCGGCCAGGAGGGCCGCCACTGGGAGTACCTCATCCCGGAATTCGGGGACGACGGCGCCGTTACGTTCGTCCGCGTCGTCACGGCTCCTGAAGCGGCTTCAGGCTTCACCGTCCGCATGCTGTTCCGATGGTCGACGACCGGGACGGTGACCTGGCAGCCCCCGCGCGTCGAGACCGCGACGCGTCCTGAGCCGATGCCGCCGGTGACGGTGGCCCTCGTCACGGGCAAGGTCCGCGGTCGGCGAGGGCCGTTCCGCGAGGCGCAGGACAACATCGACTACTACCTGCCCCTATGCGAGGCGGCCGCGGCCGAGAAGCCAGACCTGATCGTCCTGCCGGAGATCGCGTTACACTGGCACATCGACGACAGCCCCATCGATTTGGGGGTCACGACGGATTCCCCCGAGGCCGCTCCGTTCGCCGACCTCGCGAAGCGGCACGGCCTACATCTCCTGCTCGGAATGTACGAACGCGACGGCGATGCGGTCTTCAACAGCGCCGTGCTGTACGGCCCGGACGGCGATGTCGCCGGCGTGTACCGCAAGGTGCATCTCGCCGTGGGCGGCGAAGACGAGAACGGCCTCCTGGCCGGCGACGACTTCCCCGTGTTCGACACGGACATCGGGAGGATCGGCTGCAACATCTGCATGGATTCCTCGGCCGCCGAGTCGTCCCGCATGGTCGGCCTGAACGGCGCCGACTTCCTCCTGCTGCCCATCATGGGCGACCACCGGGCCGACCGTTGGACCGTGGGCTCGCCGTACTTCAGCGAGGAACGGTGGAAGGCGATAATGCGCGCGCACGCGATGGATACGCAGTTGTGCATGGTCGTCGTGCGCAACGAGACTCACGGAAGCTGCGTGGTCGACCGTAAGGGCGATGTCGTCGCCTGGAACGAGGGCGACCAGGACTTCGTGATCGCCACGGTCGAGCTCGATGACGGCTTCCGCACGTGGAACGGCGCGTGCTTCCGCGACGTGAACTGGATGCAACGACGCCCGCACCTCTACAACGAATCGACGAACCCCGAGAACGCGGGCAGCATGGCGCAAGCTACCACCCTCCCAGGACGACGGGACATAAGCAGATGAGCGGCACAGTTCTTCTCGGCTACGACGTTGAGTCGGCGTCCGACAGCACGGCGGGCTTCCTTGACGGAGCCGCCGAACTGCACACGCGGTTCGACGTGCCGTGGTCCATCTACCTCGTCGGAACAACCGTCGAAGCGCGGGTAGACGACATACTCCGGCACGTGGACGACCCGCTGCTAACCATCGGCCAGCACACGTACAGCCACATGCTCCTCAAGTCCATCTACATGGACCCGCGCGACGGCAAAGAGGTGCATGGCGGCGCGCAGACGTACTTCAATCCGGGCGGCGCGTTGGGAGAGCTTGAGGTCGAGATCGCGAAGACGCAGAAGGTCATCCGCGACCTTCTCGGCGTCGAGTGCGAGGGGCTGACGGGGCCGTGGGGGTACTACCGCGGTCTGGCCGATCGCGAGCTGTCTCTCCTCGTCGCGATCGAAGGGGCGCGCGGGGCGATCGAGCACAAGCGTGCGGAGCTGATTCTCGCGCGACAGGAAGAGCAGAAGCTGCTGCGTCTGGAAGAGCGCCATGCGACTCGCTGGCGCGAAGAGGAGGCTCGACGTGGGCACGCGGATCTGGACGAGTTCGCGATGC
>NYZG01000116.1 GCA_002687025.1 Candidatus Poribacteria bacterium | reverse complement strand
GTTCGATCCATGCCCACTGGGCGTCGTCCAGATCACCTCGTAACACGCGGATTCCTCCTGTCGATCGGTTCCAACAACCATCGACAGGCTAACACCGAATCCGATTTGTCAGACAGACCCTAGTATGACAGCCGCGTGTCGCTCGCCGGTTCGGTGTCGTCATGGGTTCGCTCGATGGAGTTGCACGGGACCTTTCCCATGTCGGAACACGAGTTGGCCGAATGGGCGGAAGACTTCGCGGTATTTTGCGCGCGCTGCGCGGGGCTGTTCACGCGCGGCGAAGGGCGGGAGAAATCCTCTCGTGCCTGCGAGACTTCCTGAATTCGGTGGAGCGCAAGAATGCGTGGCAACTGGCGGAGTAGGTCGGCATGCGCCTGCCGGGCGCGATGCAGCGGCTGATGTATCGCACTCCGTGGGACGCCGACATGACCCAGGACAGCTTGCAGGAGTTCGCGATCGAGCATGTTGGAGACGCGGAGGGTATCGGGCGCCGCCACGCCACTATCTCCGGCGGGAGATTCAGATGTCATTCGCTAGGATCGGCGACTCGACGCGCCTGAAACAGCAGCCTGAACGCTTCAGTATTCTCGGCATGCGCGATGCAGAACGCTTGGAGATCCTGTGTTGAAGCCGTCAGGATGATGCCCTCGTTACCATCAGGCGAGACGCGCTCATAGGCGAGTGGTAGGTCGCCTGCGCTGATCCGTTTCTCCACCCACTGCGCGTCGAGAACAGCCATTCGGAACGTGTCGTCTTCGATCCACACTCGGAAGAGCCAATGCACAGGCAGTGAGATGTCGTCTCGGCCCTCGGACGTCATGTCGAGGAAGAGGAACTTCCCGAGGCGGACGACGCGCATGAGATCGGCAGGCGGCGCTTCTTCTCCCAGATCTCTCAACATGTAGACCGGGCCGGAGAGGGAATACGGATCACGAGAAATCGAAATGGCGTCACCCGCCGTGGCGTCAGGGTCTCCCTCGGCCAGGGAGATCTCTGTTGTCCATGTCCCTAGCAGTCGATCGTCCGCGATGACGGTGGATTCAGTATAGAACGGGTGGAGCGAGGTCGCTGGCCAAGGACCATCCTCACAGCTGGTCATCGAACAGATGCACACGAGAATGCCGAGTATTCCCGTAACTCGGCGAGCGCGCGCCTTTCCGTGGCTTTTCATGACGTCTGCCTCACCTAGCGTAGCGCCGCAGACGCAGCGCAGCTCTCGTCGTTAATCGGAACCCAGTTCGATGCAGCGAGTATTGATGGTGTCCCAATCAGCTTCGGCGCATTCTCGTCCAGATATCCAGCTTGTGCACCAGGCGCACGAGGTTCGCGCGCTGCATCGACAGCGCCTCAACGGGCGTAGCCGAATCTCTTCCCCATCCAGCCCGGCTCCATGCGAGTGGTCGTTTCCGGCGCGTGTCCCGGCAGGTCGCGCCTGGGAAGGGCGTCACGACCAGCGACCGGGCCTAGCCGGTTACGCATTCCATGTCGACGACCAAAGGCAGATGGTCGGACGCGATGCGCTCGTGTGGCACGCGGACGCTCGTGACCCGCCACGCCTCCGCCGGGCGATACAGCACATAGTCGATCTGCTTGCCGATGTCGTTGGGGTAGATCGTCGGGAGTTCGTCGCCCTCGGTTGCGTTCTCCCAGTGCGCGCCCAATAGCTGCATCGTCTCGGCGTGCGGCCGCGCGTTCAGGTCGCCTGCCAGTATCGCTGGGGTCGGGACGCGCGTTCCGAGGTACCGCTCGATGATGCCGGGGGCGTTCTCGCGGTGCTCGGAATCCGTGTCGAAGTGCGTGGCGATGAACAGAAACTCCGCGCCGCCCGACGCCTCGCACGACAGCGTCAGCGCGGCGCGCGGCTCTCCAGGCATCGGCAGGTTGGCTATCTCCCGCGCGGGGAGACGGGTTAGCGCCATGTTGCCGTATTCACCGTCCTCCTCGGAGACGATCGCGGGGCCGTAGATCGCCGTGAGGCCGGTGAGCCGCGCGAGCTCCGCGGGCTGATCGACGCGCCCGGTGCGGGCCTTGCCGCGATCCACCTCCTGCACGGACACGATGTCCGGCTCCGCCGCGGCGATGATCGACGCGATACGCGAGAGATCGACCACGTCGTCCGTTCCACGGGCGTGGCGGATGTTGTAGGTCATCACGCGGAGCGAGGGCATGCCGGGACGTCCTTAGCCATGTGGTGAAGGCGGGAGGTCGCAGCCGCGCTGCGACCTCGTCGGTCAGACTCAGGCCGCGTGCGACTGCAGGAACTCGCCAAGCTCCTGGAACGACACGATCGGTCGCGTCTCGATCGTCGCGAAGTCGTGGAGCGGGTAGAGCAGGGACAGCACTTCGTCGGCGCCGTCCACGTTCAGGACGATGAATCCACCGCGGCCATCGGCGTAGACGCCGTGGGACTCCATCTTGCCCGACTCCATCAGCTTTCCTATGAGCGGCCCTACGTGCTGACGCACCTCGCCGATCATGGCGCTGCCGATCACCGTCTCGAACACGTTCCAGTTCACGTGTATCTGCATAGCATTCTCCCTCCGCTCGGAGCATACTGCACTCCACCCGGCTTCTCAATTCCGTGAAAGGCGCGGAGGATCTACGCTCATGGCGACGCTGGACACCTACCTGTACGACGAACTCACGTGGCCTGAGATCAACGAGGCCGTGGAAGCGCGGAAGGTGATACTCCTGCCCATCGGAAGCACGGAGCAGCACGGGCATCATTTGCCGCTGGACGTCGACAACTTCCTCGCGCGGGGCGTGTGCCTCGAAACCGCGAAACGCGCGCCTCGTGAACTCCTCGTGATGCCGACCATCCCCTACGGGTACAACGAGCACGCCCTCGACTTCCCGGGCACCATCCACGTCCACTACGACCACTTCATCGAGTACTGCCTGGACGTGTGCAAGAGCGTCGTCCACGCGGGGTTCGACCGGATCATCATCGTCGACGGTCACGGCTCGAACGAGCATCTGTGCGAGTTCATCGCCCGCCGCGCGACACTCGAGACGGACGGACTGGTCGCCTCCACGATGTGGACCAACCTGGTCATCGACACGTTCGAGGAGATTCGCGACTCCGGCCAGGGCGGCGCCGCCCACGCGGGGGAGTTGGAGACGTCCGCGTACCTGCATCTCGACGAGAGCAAGGTGCGGATGGACAGAGCGGCGGACCACTACGGCGGGGCCGCCGGACGCGAGGGATCGCGCTTCACGGAGGTGGACCTGACCAAGGGCTGGGGGCCGATCAAGCTCGTGCAGTGGACCAGCAGCGCGACGCCGACGGGCGTTTCAGGCGCCGCGACGCTCTCGACCAAGGAGAAGGGCCGACGCATCATCAATGCCGCTGCGGACAGTCTCCTGGAGTTCGTCCGGGAGTTCCGCGCGATGGAGAAGGGCGAACGGATCGAGCATCGCGTCGTCGTGCCGGAACTGCCTACGCTGCCCAGCGCTGACTGACGGGCACGCGGGCGGTCGTCAGTCGGATTCCGGCTTGTCCTGCGGAATCCCGCGGGCGCGCGCGACGCGCGACAGGAACATCTGCCGATTTCTGCGCGCCTGCTCCTCCGGCGAGAGCGGCTTGAGGTGCAGCGAGCCGAGGTAGATGAGATCACCGACGCCGATCATTACGAAGCCGGCGCAACCCACGATGGTCTTTATCTGGGTCGGCAGCGACAGCATGATGCCCGCGGCCAGGAACGGCACACCCGCCCCCAGGAGCGTGACCCCGGCTAGCTTCTTGTAGTCCGTCCTAGCGCCCTTGGCCAGCTTCAGGAGCCGCATCAGACGGAGGAAACGAAGTATCCGGAGGATGCGCGTGAACTGCACGACTTTGAACTGTGGCAAGCTGATCCACGAGATGATCGACGGAATGACGGCGAGCATGTCGATAATCCCCCACTTGCCGAGGCAGTAGTCTTTCGTCGGCTTTGTCGCGTATGCGGTGAGGGCGTATTCGATGAGGAATATCGCGACGACGATGACCTCCGTGAACCTGAAGAACCGCCCGTAGTCGGCATACAACTCCTCGACGTATTCGACGAGTATGCTGGCGATCGAGTAGAGGATGACCATGGTGATGAAGTTGCTCTGCACCAGGAACGCCGGATGTTCCTCGTCGATGAACGCATTGTGCAGAAACGTGTCGATCCGCTCACGAAGAGGTACCTTGGGTACGGCTTCCTCTTCCTCTTCGCCTTCCTCACCTTCGCCGCCGTCTGAAGCGCCATCAGCGGGCGCAGCCTCGCCGTCGGCCCCCTCGGGGTCGCCTTCGGTTTCAGTGGCGTCTGCGCCGTCGTCTTCCGCTTCGGGGGATTCGGCCGCGGCGTCTTCGGCCGCTTCCTCTTCCTCGGCGCCTTCTTCCTCGATCGTGCTTTCTGCCATCTGTCCCATCCGTCTGCGCTATCTGCCCTGCGGGGCCGACAGAACCGTCCCGGAACGGCCGCCTCCGTCGCGTCGGCCGATGCCTTAGGCCGCCCTGGCTCACCTCGCCGCGTTCCGCAGGCTGCGTCGTATGGTATCTGATATCGCCTGGAAGCGGAAGTGGTTGAGGCGTCCGGGATCTCCCATACTGTCGGCAACGCTCTTAAGGCCCATACGGTTGCGCTAGCCCGTCGTCATGTCGCGCGGCAAGAGCGGACGTTTGCTCGCCGATAGCATCGAGGGCCGACGAGGAGCAAGATGTCCTGATTCCCACAGTCGTGGGAATCGACGACCGGGATCGCATGGTCGCGGCTCAGGACGACCCGCGGGCGAGGATTCTCGCCGCCCAGTCCGCGGTGACGGCGGTCATGTCCTCCAAATCGTCCCACGGCTCCCATTCGTCGTTGGTCAGGCAATCGCTGACGTGTCCGATCCACAGCGCGGGGACATCGCACACAGCCGCGGCAGCGTAGAAAGCCGCCGTCTCCATGTTCACGATTTGCGCGCCCTGTGCGCGGTACCTTGCGATGAGTTCGGGCGTCTCGCGGTACACGGCGTCCACGGTGGCCACACAGGCGTCCTGTATGAGCAGGCCGGCGTCCGCGCCGACGCTGCGGGCGAGATCGAGAAGGTCGGGGTCGGGATGGGCCGCATCCTCCGATGTGTAGTGGGGGCTGGTCCCGTCGGTGACGAGGGCGCGCGACGCGACGGCCTGCGCTCCCCGGGGGAATGCGCGGACCAGACCGCCGGCGGCGCCCACCCCAAGGATTGTCCGCACGCCGAGTTGCGCGAGCTCCTCGACGAGTATCGCCGCCTGCGGGCCTCCCCAATGACACCGCGTGAGAATCACCACGCGGCGTCCACCCATTTGGCACGTGAACGTCGTAGGCCCGTCTTCTGTTGGCTCGGCTCCCCAGAGCAGTTCGTGGCCCATCGCGGTCGCGCCGAATCGCGCGACGATCGTCCGTGAGCCCTCGAGGTCGCGGAAACACAAGACGGCGGCGTTCCACGCCGGGTGTTCCACTCCCTCGAGGCGACGGCGCATGAGCTGTTCCGGGTCGATGTACCTCATCGGTTTCCATCCGTCCTGGCGGGCGCAGATTCCAAAAGCCGGGAGCCGTATGCCGGCGCCATCGAGCGGGTAGTGCCAGGCGTTCGTACTGACGGTACGCCGCGGCTTCGGTTCGACGGCACCCAGCCGCTCTGGAGCCTACGCCAGCCGCGGTGGGTCCGTCATCCATCCGCGTATCGTCGAACAGTGATCTTCGATATAGGGGGCGATGTCTTCCTCACCGATCGCGGCGACTTCCTCGACCTCGACGCACATCCAGTACATCTGCTGAAGCGACGCGACAGCCGGCAGCGCCGCCAACTCGGCCCCACGGAGGCTGGGTCGAACGTCCTCGTATCCCGCGATCCACGCCTCCCACTGCGATCCGGGGCCCTCGACGGTCGTCCATCGGAGCGCCGTCGCGAAGTCGACGATGCGCGACCCGTCCCCGCTCTCGACGAAGTCCACGGGCCGAAGACCGTCAGCAGATACCAGGATGTTCCCGGGCCACAGATCGCCGTGCACGGGCATGTCCGCGTCGGAGGACAGGGCCCGGGCGCACGTGTCGGCGATCTCCTGCGCGCAGTCCTCCAGGATCGCCCGACAAGCGGGGATCGGCGCCGCGCAGCGTATCGCTCGCCGTACAGCGGCGCGGGAGCCGCCTCGCAACATAGGCGCGGTGACGCGCGCGCTTGGGCGCCAGCCAACACAGGCCTCATGCATCCGCGCGGCGAGATTCCCCCATCTGCGGCAGGCGTCGCGATCCAGGAGGAGGCGCGGCTCGTCCGACGCGGTCGACGCCACCAGCGCCATGTCGCCGGCCGTGGCGATCAGCGTCCCGCTCGTCGTCGGCAGGAGTTGCTCGGCCGGTATTCCCGCCTCGGCCAGGCGGGCGATGAATTCCCTGTGGTATATGGCCTTGGCCCGCCCCTGCGGGCCTGAGTACGCCCGGAAAAGCAGTCGAGTGTCCGCCGCTCGCATCGAACCCAGACGGATCGTAGCGTCGCTGGCGTTCCGCCAACGGACATCGGAGAGGTCTCCTGGCGCATACGCTCGTATGATGTCGGGCAGAAGATCGCGCATCGCGGTCTCGGCGTGGGGCTACACAGCTTCCAGCGTCAGAAGAAACCCCGGCTCGTCGGCGATGTCCGGGGATGCGTCACCGCGCGAGTAAAAGCCGGATAGCCGCCAGCCGTCCAGCGTCCTCCCGAGGACCGACAGATGCCACGGGTTATACTGGCGGATGGTGACTACTCAGCCTGATCTGGGACGCCCCCTGGCCGGGAGGTGTGTGTCTGGGTTAGGGTCTCGCCATGGCCCCTCTACCATCGTTCC
>NYZG01000115.1 GCA_002687025.1 Candidatus Poribacteria bacterium | reverse complement strand
GATGCGGGGCGCGGACATTCCTTCGTGCGAATGTAGCAGCGATCGAGCGCGGCGAATCTTCCGCGCCGAGTGCTTCCCTCGCCGGACGATTTCCCGCAGTCGCTTCTTCTGTCCCACACGCAATTCCACGCGATACTTCATCAGACGCCCTTCCGACACACCAAAGCCTCGTCCTATCCGCCAGTAGGCTGGACCAGAACCCCGCGCGGTACAAGGGCATTCGCAGAACTACCGTGGTGGAGCACTAGTCTGTTCGAACTGCCACGCCATGCTGCACAGAGGGGCGAACACGCGAACCGTCGAGGAGCTCCGCGCGGTGATCTCTTCCCGGGATCAGTAAGGAGGGCAGGCAGGTGCTCGGCCATAGACGAGCGATCGCCTGATCCTCCCCAGCGCGGTATATGGGCACGACGCTACGGCCTACTCGATTCCAAGCCGTTCGAACTGCTCTGCGGGCGCGTCGCACTCGCGCATTAGGTCGGTCATGAGGCCGCACATTCGCGCCTCGGTGGCGGAGTCGTCCAGCGGCGTCAACTGGCCGGGGTCCGCTTCCAGGTCGAACAACTGCGTTCCGATCTGATGCACCGGGCTGCGGCCCCGGTTCTCGATCTGCATCGTGCGGCAGCCCTTGGTGAACGAAAACGGCTCGGCCAGTTCGATGTTGTCCTGGAGTTCGCCCGGGGAGAACGGGGCGCGCATCCGCGTCGGCATGAGCGTGTAGTCGTACAGCGGTCGGTTGTCCTCGCGCTCGGGGGCGCGCATGTACACGTGCCGCCCGTCGGTGACATTCACCTGATGCCCGAACTGACCGAAGATCGCGGCTTCCCGCACGGCGTCGTCGTTCGCGATCGTGTCGCCCAAGGCCTTGCCCAACATGGACTCCGTCGGCTCGACGCCGAAGTAGTCCAACAGCGTCGGCCCGAGGTCGATGGCGGGCTGTACCAGGCTGTCGCGTCGCTCGCCCTTGGCGCCGCTGCGCGGATCCCAGACGAAGAACGGCGTGTGCGCGATCTCCTGGTAGAACGGCAGCCAGCATTTCGCCCAGCAGTCGTGCTCCCCAAGCAGGAAGCCGTGGTCGGTCCACAGGATGAGCATGGTGTCGTCCCACAGGTCCAGCTCGTCCATGAGGTCCAGGACGTTGCCGAGTTTGGCGTCGCACATGCTCAGTAGGGAGGCGTATTCGTGCTTCATGTGGTCGACCTGCTCGCGCGTCTCTGTCACCTTCGAGTACGGGGGCCAGTCGTGTAGCGGGCCGTCGTAGTCGCTGTAGTGCTCAGGATACAGGTCCTTGTACATGCGATGCGCGAAGAACGGTTCGTGGGGATCGAACGTCTCGATCTGGAGGAACCAACTGTCGTCTTCGGCGTTGCGGCGGATGAATTCGATGCCCGAGTCGAACGTCCTCGACTGCGACTGATCGCATTCGCGTCGCATGTGCAGTCGGTTGATGCGATCCTGCCGATGCGCGCCTCCGGGCGCTGCGTTTCGTCCGATGGCGTCGACCTCGGGCGGGTCGGCGACCTGGCCGATCCAAGGGTCGCCTTCCTGGCCTCGGTGGAACTCCCACGTGTTGTACTGCGTGTGGTAGGTGGCCCCGCCGGTTTCCCAGTAGTGCTGGTGATCCGTAATCAGATGGGAGCTGACACCGTTCTCACGGAGCATACCGGGCACGGAGTCGTCGAACGGTTCGAGCGGCCCCCAACTGCGGTGGAGGAAGTTCGGGCGCCCCGTGTGCAGGTCACGTCGGGCGGGCATGCAGGGCATCGAGCAGATGTACGAGTTGTCGAACGTCACTGTGCGTTCCGCCAGGCGCGCGAAGTTCGGCGCGTGCGTCCAGTCGCATCCGTAAGGCGGCAGCATGTGCCGGTTCAGCGAGTCGAACATCACCATGATTGCCTTCATGCCGCACCTTCCATCTTGTCGTCCGCGCCACCGTCTGCGCACGGCCACGGATCATCGCCTGGCCGCCTTTGGCACGCAAGGCGGGTCCGCCTCGGATTCGACCGAACCTGCGGACGCGAGGCCGCTCTATAGTCATGTAGAAGGGAGGCCGCGTGGTCGACGGCGATCTCACACGCACGGTTGAGCGCGCACAGGCAGGAGACGAGGCGGCCATGCGCCGACTCGTCGGCGAGTACGACTCGCCCATGCGACGCATAGCGCACAACGTCGTGCACGACCGTGACGAGGCCCACGACGCCGTGCAGGAAGCCTGGATGGTCGTGGTACGGCGGCTGTCGACGTTGCGTGATCCCGCGCGTTTCCCGGCGTGGCTGTACAGGATCGTCGTCCGGTGCGCGACGCGTAGGCGGCAGGCGGGCGCGTCCTACGGCAAGGCGATCGCGCGTCTGATGGCCATCACGCCACGCGATGCGGCCGCGCCGGAACCGGACGACGGCGCAGCTCCCGTCGCGGCGGCGCTGCACGTCCTCACGCAGAAGGAGAGCCTGGTCGTCGGCCTCCGCTATTTCAGCGGGGTCGCAGTGAACGACATCGCGCGGCTACTCGACGTGCCCCCAGGCACGGCCAAAAGCCGACTACATCAGGCCAGACAGAGGCTGGGAAAGGAACTGACAAGGATGGCTAACAGCGCCGACACGCACACGCCCCAGGAGTTCCGCAAGGTGATCGCGGGCAACCAGGGCGAGATACACTGGAACCCGATGTTCGACGCGTCGTTGGACGGATGGTACGAGCCCGTGATCGGGCATCCTGCGAAGCCCGTCGTCGGCGTGCCCGAGGCATGGGAGATTGTAGGAGACGACGGCCTCGTCGGCGAGGAATACGCTGGCGGCGCCACGCTGCTGTTCGGCGAGCCATCGTGGCATCATGTGGAGTTCTCCGCCCTCGTCACGCCGTTGGCCGGAGGCAACGCGCAGTTCCTCATCCGTACCGATGACGAAGGAGCAGGCTGGTACACGTTCGACCTGATGCTCGGGTGGCAGGTCGCCGCGCTGCACAAGATCACCCGCAAGGACAAGAACTCCGTGGACCTGACACGGCTGAGCGCCGTCAACTATCCGCTGGAACACGCGCGCGAATACGCGGTCAGTATCGCGGCGCGCGGGGAATCCATCACCACCTACATCGACGGCGCGCTGGTCAACCAGGTCACCGACGACACGTGGCAGCACGGCCGTGTCGCGCTGAACATCTGGCATTCCAAGACGCTCTACCGCGACATGCGCTACCGCGTGCTTGACGAGCACTAGGGCGAACCCATGTCGTCAGTGATGGAGCACTGATGGCTGTGGAAGGCGTATGCCTTGCGGGGCCGGTCGGCCTTGTCCGACGCCATCGCGTCGGAGTGACCGCGTCGGCACGTGACGCGTGAGAATGCATCGGTAGGAGGACACATGGCTATGTTCTGGCTGCGCGGCGTATCGCTAGGTCTGATCTTGCTGTTCGCGGCGCCGTTCGCCGCTCTGGCCCATGACGACGCGGACACGCGCGCGTCTGAGGAGTCTCGTGCGGTCATCGCGGGTAATCTCGGCCGAATGCCCTGGAAACCCATGTTCGACGGGTCGTGGGACGGGTGGAGTCAGCGCGCGGCCGGCGGAGCGTTCGAGGCGGTCACGGGTGCGCCCGACGGGTGGGAAGTCGTTGGCGAGGACGGCATCGTCGGCGACAACCGCTCCGGCAGCACAGCACTGGCGTTTGGTGAGCCGTCGTGGCGCAACGTCGAGCTGTCGGCGCGCGTCACGCCCCTGGCCGGCGGCAACGCCGCGATCATGTTCCGCATCGACGAAGATGGCGATGGCTGGTACACGTTCGACCTGATGCTCGGATGGCAGGTCGCAGCAATCTACAAGCTGGAGCGCAACGACGAAGGCTCGATGGAGCTCACCAAGCTCAGCACGGTGAACTACGCGCTCAGCCGTGATCGCGAATACGACGTTCAGATCGCTGCCCGCGACCACTCCATCACGACCTACATCGACGGCGAACTCGTCAACCAGTTGACGGACGACACGTGGCCACGCGGGCGTGTGGCCCTCAACATCTGGCACGCGAAGACGCAGTATCGCAATCTGCGCTACCGGGTGCTCGACGAGAACTAGGATCACTCGGCGGACATCTCGGCGGACAGCTCAGGCGTCGTCGATGTCGAGTTCCTTGATGAGCCGGGACAGGTACGTGCGCTGGAGGCCCAACGCCTCGGCGGCGCGGGTGCGGTTGCCGTCGTACTTGTTGAGCGCGTCGCGGATGTGCCGCTGCCGGAACTGCCGTTGCGCCTCGTCGAGCGAAGCAGGGACGTCAAACGTCTCCCGGACGACGCCGCGGCTCGCCTGCACGTTGAACGGCAGGTCCGTCACCTGCACTTCGGGCGTGCGCGCCAGGACGACGGCGTGCTCGATGGCGTTCTCGAGTTCGCGGATATTGCCGGGCCATCCGTGAGACAGCAGCAGCTCTACGGCGTCCGGGTGGAACACCTTTGCCGGGCGATGTATGCGCGCGCCGATGTCCTGTAGGAAGTACGAGGCCAGCGGAAGGATGTCCTCCCCCCGGTCGCGGAGAGGCGGAAGGAACAACGCGATCACGTTCAGCCGATAGTAAAGGTCCTCGCGGAACCCGCCGCCGCGGACGAGCTCCTCCAGATCCTGATTCGTGGCGGCAACGATCCTCACATCCGCCTCGATCATCGTGTTTCCGCCCAGCCGCTCGAATCGACGCGACTGAAGCACCCGCTGGAGCTTCACCTGTAGGGGTGGCGGCATGTCGCCGATCTCGTCGAGGAAGAGCGTGCCACCGTGCGCCAGCTCGAAGCGGCCGATGCGACGAGACGTCGCGCCGGTGTAAGCGCCCTTCTCGTGCCCGAACAGCTCGCTTTCCAGCAGGTTCTCCGGGATGCCGCCGCAGTTGATCGCCACGAACGGCCCCCGCGCGCGGTGGCTGAGACCATGGAGCGACTGGGCGACGACCTCCTTGCCCGTGCCGCTTTCGCCACGGATCAGCACCGTCGAGTCGGTCGGCGCGATGCGCTCGACCATCTCCATCACCTGCCGCATCTCCGCCGCGTTGGCGATGACCTGACCCGGTTCGATGCGACGATCGCCCAACTCACGTCGCAGGTGGACGTTCTCCTGCTGCACTTGCAGGAAGGCGTTGGCGTTCTCGATGGCGAGGCCGACGAGGTTCGCGAAGATGGAAATCTGAAGCAGGTCTTTGTCCGCGAACGGCGCGCGCGCTTGCTTGTTGATCACCTCGATGCACCCTGTAACGCGGCCGCGAGAGTGCATCGGCACGCACAGCAGCGTGCGGCACTGGTAACCGATGCGTTCGGCGATTTCGACCGCGTGGTGCTCGTCGTCGAACGCCTCGTTCGTCAGGTAGAACTGGTCGTTCTGAACGGTCCACCCGACGATGCCCTGATCCCACGGCATGCGGTGATGCAGGATCGCGTCGGCCTTCTCGCCGGTGGCGGTGGCGCAGTACAGCTCCTGCTTCTGCTCGTCGACAAGCCAGATGGAACTCGCATCCGCCTGCACGATGATGCCGACCATTTCGAGCGTCTGAGCCAGCACCACGTCGAGGTCGAGTGACGAATTCACCTTCTGGCTGATGTCCAGAAGGGCGTTCCACTCCTTCTCGGAGATCGGGTTCGATGTCGCGACTACGCCGTGCTTGGGTGGTATCGGCGTTGGCGCGTCGGATGGACCGGCCACGGCGGGTTCCCGTCAGGCAAGGTGGTAGCAGCGCCGCTCGCTCACGTGCAGTAAGAATACTACGCGCGCGTCGAGACCATCAAGGACGCACGCGGAGGGCAGGGGCGTTCGGAGCCGTCCGCCGGCCGCGGAAGGGACTGCAACTCGCCCCGCTCCGAGGCGCGTCGTCAGTAGGCGCGCGCAAGCTCCCTCGCGTTATCGCCGCCCGCCCTTCACGGCTGCCCATGCCGTCGCGAGCTTCCCTCGCGCCTCGACATCTCTAGGGCCGCGCCACAGGAGCAGGTTCTCCATCACCTCGACAGCCTGCTCCGATGCCGCCCGGCCGACCGACTGGAGCACCTGAATCGAGTTGAACACCGCGTACCCGCTGCCGGCCTCGGCGCCGACCATCACGGGCCAGCTGCTCGGCCCCGCCAGCAGGAGCGGCTCCCAGGCGCCGGGCGCCTCGTGCGGCCCGTCGGCCATGTAGTCGCCCGCGCCCCACGCGGCGGCGGCGAAGTGGTCGTCCGTGATCGTGTTAGGGGTGTGCCATATAGGGTGGTCCACCACCTCCGAAGTCCCATCGGCGTCGAGGTCGTCGTCAAACAGGACCAGCGAATGCGGAAAGTAGTCCTGCGCCCAGGTGCTGTCCTGCTGGAAGTCGAGGGTGAGGAGGTATCCGCCACCCTCGGCGTACTCCTTGAGCGCCTCGAAGTTGTCCTTCAGATCCTGGTTCTGGTCGAAGGCGACTACCCCGATAGCAATCACGTCGTACGTGCTGAGATTCGCCGCACCGAAGTCTCCCGCGCCGAGGTTCGTCTTCTCAATGCCGACCAGTTCCCACGCGGCCTCCTCGACGAGCGCGTCGTCGCCGCGGCCCGTGATGAACGCGATGTTGAGATCCTGGCATTGCCCGGAGAAGGCCAGGAGCATGAGGGGAAGCGCGCTGGCAACTGCCAACCGGCGCGATAGCGTTGTCCGCATATGGTCTCCCATCCGATCGCGACCCACGTAACGCGGGCCGAATTGCGCGGCGCCCGGGCCTCCGTCGGTATGACCCCGGGCCGCGAGCGAAGCATGAGCCTACGCCCGATGGCGCAAGCTGTGCGGTATGTTTAGTGCGGAGACCAGTCCCACGTCAAGCCTAGGTCCTCGAGCATGCGAAGGTCATCGTCCGCACTGCGACTGCTCGAGGTGAGGTAGTGGCCGATGAGCATCGCGCTGGCCCCGGCCATGAAGATCATCGGGTGGAGGTCGCGCAGGTTGCGTTCTCGTCCGCCCGCGACCATGATCTCCTTCGTCGGCATGACGACTCGGTACACGGCGATCGCTTGGAGGCATTCCATCGGCGTGAGTTCGGCGGCGTCCTCGAACGGGGTGCCATCGAAGGTCATGAGGAAGTTGATCGGCACGACATCCACGTCCAACCCACGCAGTTCGAACGCGAGCTCCACGCGCTGGCGGCGCGTCTCGCCCATGCCCATGATGCCGCCGGAGCAGACCCTCACCCCAGCCGCCTGCATGTTGCGGATCGTCTGTACGCGATCGTCGTACGTGTGTGTCGTGCACACGTTGGGATAGAAGCTGCGCGAGGACTCCAGGTTGTGGTTGTACACGGAGAGCCCCGCGTCCCGTAACCGTTCCGCGACGGCGACATCCTCAATGATCCCCAGGGACGCGTCGGCGCGGACCGATCCGTCGCCCGACACGTCGCTGATACGCTCACACACCTGATCGAGCAGGCGGCCCTCCTTGAGACCGCGCCACGCGGCTACGATCCCCAACGCCTGTGCGCGCGCGCCTCCCGCGCGTTGGGCCGCCGCGAGCGCCTCGTCCCTGCCGAGGAACGAGTACACGTCCACGCCCGTCTGATACAGCACCGACTGCGAGCAGAACTTGCAGTCCTCGGCGCATCCGCCGGACTTTGCATTCACGATGGAGCATAGGTGGATGCGGGAGCCGTGGTAACGAGCGCGGATGCGGTTCGCCCACGACAGCAGGTGCGGCACGTCCGTCGCGTCGAGCTCCATGAGCCGAACGGCGTCCTCGAAACCGACCGCCTTGCCGTCGAGCGCGGGCCGACACACGTCGTCGATGAATTCGGACGCGTCTGCGGTGGCGATGTCGTCGTGAGGGGCCGCCGTCGTGATCGGCATCAGACCTCGTCCGCCGCGGACTTGGCGGCGCCGAAGGCGTCTTCGTCGAGGTCCCCGAGCTTCTGTCTGCCAGCGAATCCTGCGTCCATCTCGTGCCAGTGCTCGACCGCCGGTTCGCCCGAGAGCCAGCACAGGCAGACGACTCTTCCGTCTCGCCAGGCGGGGAAATCGAGGAGGCCGGTGGCGACATCGCGCAGGACGATGCCCTCCTCCGCAACACGCTCGGACATCGCCTGGAAGCGGTGCAGCGCCGCAGCGAAGTCGGCGGCGGCCCTGCTGCCGCTATTCAGATGCGCGCGCGCCAGGACCGGCTCGACGAGCTCGCGCAGTCCTTCCATACGCTCGCGCAACTCGCGCATCTCCGCGAGCTGACGTTCCAGCAGGGGGATGTAGGCGTTGGCCTCCTCGACCGTAAAGAGGCGCTGCTCAATGTCTTGGTCGGGCATCGTGTCTCGCTCAGGCGGGGGCGGCGTCTGGCTCCGCGTCCGGTTCGTCGGCTTCCTCGATGTCGACTTTCGTGCCTTCCCGTGCGTCGTCTTCGCGGCTCTTACGACGCGCCTCGGAGGCATCCACGGACGCGTCGATGTTCGCCACCGCCCAGTCCACGCAGTCGTCCACGCACGTTTTCACACCCAGTAGCACTTCTCGCTCCGCCGACGCCATATGCCGGACCATGTCCGCGGGAAGGTACGATACCAGGTACATGAAGCCATCACGGATCGGGATGTAAGTGATGTCGGTACTCCACACCTGATCCTTGCGGATGATCGCCACATCTC